>NZ_VFTI01000036.1:0-66263 GCF_006439515.1 Mesorhizobium sp. B3-2-1
CTCGCTACAGCGCTACTAACGGCGCGCTCGCGAGCGGCTTCGTAACCGCCAGCTACACCACTCGATGGGACACGACCTAAGCCCCACCTAAGCCACCACTGCGCAATTCGATCAGACTTAGGTCCAGCGCATGCCCGACCGAAGCCCCACCGTTGGAACATTTGCGTTCTCCCAAAGTTGGCAGCGCGCTGACTACATTGATGATCGGGGCTGTTGGGAGAAAAATGAAAAGGAAACAGGTGTCCTGCGAGTGTGCCATGAAGCATCCACTTGCTTCAGAAACCCGAGGGGTCGAAGTCAACGCCGGCATTGCGCTGGCCGACGCCGTCGGAATTCATGAAGTTCCCAATGTCAAATATCCTGCCCGACAACCGCCCGGTCGTTGTGAACCCCGCGACCCACAAGATCATCAAGATCAACGAACAGACCTACTTTATGGCTAAGCCTGTCGCCCAAATGGCGGCGATAGACCGACATATTATTGGATATGGCAAATGCTGAGACTGCAATTCGCGCCTGATGGCGAGATGAAAGACTCTCCAGGGGATGTACAAGGCGGCCCCCAGATTTCCAGTGCTCAAGGCAGCATCAATCCGCCGAGACGAACAGAAGACCATCCCGATCGTTGGATCGAATGCCAAGGGGCGATTCAACCAGGCTTTCATGCACTCGTTGATTCCATGCTTTTGGTCGGCTGGACGCGCGGCGAGGTTCTGCGATCACTAAAGCGGCTGATTGCCGTCGACACCGCGACCAGAAAAGAGGCAGGCCACGTCCCGGCCGAGCTTGCGATAGTCCGCGGCAAGGTGCAGCAGATCGACCGCAACGAAATTGAAGGTCCTGCTCTCGCTCACGGGGGTTGCTACGTCGCACGCGTTGGTGGACAGTTGAAGAAATAGCTGAGCCCGCCATTCCCGGCGAACGTCATCGAACGGTCAATCTGCTGGCGAGTTCAACACCTTCAGCGATAAGGACGTCCCGTGGCGCTAGCGCAACGAATTGTCGTGCGACTTGGCGCGGCCTCGGGAAAGCGGCCCGTCCCCGCTCAGGAATACCTCACGTCAACCGCGAACGGCGAGGATTAGGCGCAGGCCCGCCGCACTTCTTTTGCCACGTGCAGGCACCGCTCCAACCCGAACAACCGTCCCCTCTCCTCCGTTCCGGCCCCCCCGCCGAGCAGGTGCATCCTTCGCCATTGCGCACACGGCATGGCTTTTGCCGGTGGTTTCAGCGTGCTCAAACCAGGAGCGCGGTCCAGAACGAGCCATTCCGGCCGGGGGCGCGCCAATTTTGCAGGGAGGCAGGGTTCCTCTTGGCCGTCGGCATTGGTCACCAGCTTCACATTGTCGTGTTTTCGCCAGCATTGGATCGATGTAGATTACCTGCGCGTGGGCCGACTTGGTACCTGCCGTCGACCAAGGCAGCCTGCGCGCTCCAGTCAGCCTCCTCGCCCGGTAGGTAATCGTTCGAGGATCAGGCGCTTTCCGGTTGGCGCGGGCGCATAGGCGAACGAAGCACAGCCTAGGCAGCTGCCGATGGCGATCAAATGATAGTGTTCAAGCAACCCATCCTCCCGGCGGCAAGGCGGCGCTCAGCGCTGTCCATCCCTAAACGGCGCACGACGCCAATGTTTCCGCCGTGGCCCATTTTCGCCATTCGGCCCGGAACAACACTCCGAACCCGTCGTTAGATGGCCATATCCAGGAGAAGATGTATGGCCAAGGTGGTGGTGATCACAGGTGCCGGCGCGGGCGTCGGTCGCGCCACCGTCGAGGAGTTTGCTCGAGAGGGCTTCGATGTCGGCCTGCTTTCGCGTGATGCCGCGCGGCTTGAGCGGGCAGCCAATGATGTGCGGCGGTACGGCGTAAACGCGCTGCCGATTCCGACGGATGTCGCCGATCCTGCCGCGGTTGAGGCGGCCGCGGATCGGGTCGAAGCGGAGCTCGGTCCAATCGACATTTGGGTCAATGTCGCGATGGCGACGATATTTTCCCCCGTCGCCAAGCTGACTGCCGAAGAGGTCGAGCGCGGCACCAAGGTGACTTACCTCGGACAGGTACATGGTATGATGGCGGCGCTGAAGAGAATGCGCGTGCGCAATCGCGGAACCATCGTCAACGTCGGGTCGGCGCTGGCCTATCGTTCCGTGCCGCTGCAATCGGTTTACTGCGGCGCCAAAGCAGCGATCAGGGGGTTTACCGACAGTCTGCGTTCCGAGATCATCCACGACAAGCTCGATGTACACCTGACGATGGTCGACCTGCCTGCGGTGAATACGCCGCAATTCGACTGGGCGCTCAACAAGATGGGTCGCAAGGCCAAGCCGGTCGCCCCGATCTTCGAACCCGAAGTGCCGGCACGCGCGATTTTCTTCGCCGCCACGCACCAGCGACGTGACGTCTGGGTTGGCTGGTCGACAGTCAAGGCGATCCTCGCCAACCGCATCGCGCCGGGGTTGATCGACCGCTATCTCGCCAAGGCTGGCTATTGCGGACAACTTGCCGATCGCCCTACCGCTCCGAACGCTCCAGCGAACCTGTTCAAGCCGGTGTCGGGTGACTATTCGGCGCACGGCCGCTTTGACGCCCAGTCACGCGACCGAAGCTGGGAAATGTTTACGGATCGCCACAAGGCATCGGTCATCGCGGTCACCGCGATTGGACTGGCTGTCGTGGCGCTTCGGGCCGCGAAACGCCTGGATGCTTGGAAGCATAACTCGGATAGGCCCAGGACAGGACGGGGAGGCCGCTGACGACTTTATCCGCCGAGGAAGATCCCATGTCTCAGAATGTTGCAGAATTCGTCTGGAAGCGCCTCAACGAGTGGCGCCTGTCGCGGGTCTATGGATATCCCGGCGATGGCGTTGGCGGGCTGGACGTCGCTCTCGAAAAGGCCAAGAGTTATATGGATTACGTTCAGGTCCGCCACGAGGAAATGGCTGCCTTCATGGCTTCGGCGCATGCCAAGTTCACGGGGCAGGTAGGCCTCTGCTTTGCAACCTCGGGGCCGGGCGCCATTCATCTCCTGAACGGCCTTTACGATGCCAAGATGGATCACGTGCCGGTTGTCGCGATCGTCGGACAGCAGGCGCGTTCGGCATTGGGCGCGAATTACCAGCAGGAGGTCGATCTGCAGAACCTCTTCGCCGACGTCACCGAGTATGTGGTGACCGCAGTGGTTCCCACGCAGGTTCGCACCTGCATCGATCGCGCCGTGCGGATCGCGCAGGCCAAGCGCGCGGTCACCTGCGTCATCATTCCCAATGATCTGCAGGAGCTCGAATACGAGGATGCGCCGATGGCTCATGGCGCTACGCACACAGGCATCGGTTTTCCCGGCGCCGCGACGGTCCCGGACATCGAAGATATCAAGAAGGCGGCCGAGATCCTCAACAGCGGCAAGAAGGTCGCGATCCTGGTCGGTGCGGGCGCGCTGCATGCGACCGACGAGGTCATGGCAGTGGCCAACCGACTCAATGCCGGCGTCGCTAAGGCACTGCTTGGCAAGGCGGCATTGCCCGACGACCTGCCGTTCGTCACCGGTTCTCTCGGCCTGCTCGGCACCAAGCCGAGTTGGGACCTGATGAAGCAGTGCGACACTTTTTTGATGGTGGGGTCGGCCTTCCCTTACAGCGAATTCCTGCCCAAGCCGGGTAGTGCGCGCGGCGTCCAGATTGATATTGACGGCGCCAACCTCTCGCTGCGCTATCCAATGGAATACAGCCTCATCGGCGACAGCAAGCAGACCATGGCCGCCCTCCTGCAGCTGCTCGAGCAGAACAAGAACGAGACCTGGCGCCGTGGGATCGAGAAAAACGTCTCTGAATGGTGGGAGACGCTCAAGGATCGCGCCATGGAGCCTGCCGATCCAGTCAATCCCCAGCGCATTTTCCACGAACTTTCTGCGCGGCTTCCGGACGACGTCATCATGACAGGCGATTCAGGTTCAGTCGCTAACTGGTATGCGCGCGACATCCGGATGAGGCGCGGCATGATGGGTTCGCTTTCGGGAGGCCTCGCTTCGTTGGGGGCCGCGACGCCGTATGCGCTCGCCGCCAAGATGGCCTATCCCGATCGGCCCGTGATCGGCTTCATTGGCGACGGCGCCATGCAGATGAACGGGCTCAACGTGATGATCACGGCGAGCAAATATTGGCGGAGCTGGTCCGATCCGCGGTTCGTCGTGATGGTTCTCAACAACCAGGACCTGAACCAGGTGACCTGGGAGGAGCGCGTGCAACTTGGCGATGGCAAGACGCCGCTAACCCAGACAATCCCCGACTTTGCCTATCACAAGTATGCCGAACTGCTCGGATTCAAGGGCATCTACTGCGATGATCCCGAACAGATCGGTGCGGCATGGGACGAGGCGCTGGCTTCCGATCGCCCTGTCATCATGAACATGAAGGCCGATCCGAACGTGCCGCCGCTGCCGCCGCACATCACCCTCAAGGATGCCAAGAATTTCATGACGATGATGGCTGACGAGCCCGAACTCGCCAGCGTCATCAAGAATAGCGCGAAGCAGATGCTGGCCGGCGTTTTGCCGGGCAACGAGTGAGCCATGTTCGGCACACGTGAGCGGCGGCGCGATCCACTTGAGCCGGAGTCAGTCGTGAACATGCCGGTCCCGGCACATTCATCGCGGCGGGAGGACATCGCCCCGAGCGCGGTGATCACGGCTGCCCGGCATCTCAGCCGGGCGGCAGGTATGATCGCCGCATCGGTGCTGATTGACAGCGCGATGGAGCATTACCGCGGCAATTTTCACAACAGGGCGATGTGGACGCCTCTCGTCACTCCGGCTCTCTCGATCGTGTCAGCGTTCCCAACAGAGCAAATACCTGGAAAGGGGATTACGCAGCATCACTATGCCGACTTTCGGCCCTTGGATTTGGCGCCGCCCTTGATGCCTTCCTTGGCAAGGCTCTTGTGAAGCACTGAGGCTAAGTCGATGACGTTCTCTTTTGGCGCCGGCGCCGGCTTGGGCGGTGCTTTGCCTTTGCGCTTGGCGTCGATCATCGCGATCAACGCATCCTCGTATGTGTCTTCGAACTTCGACGGATCGAACTTGGTGACTTTCTTGTCGATCAACAGCCCGGCGATCTCAAGAAGGTCTTCGTCGTATTTGGGGCTTTGCAAGCCACTGAACACGGTCTTTTCCGACGTCATCTCGTTGTGAGTGCGCAATTCGGTCAGCAGCATCCCGTTTTGGAAGGGTTGGATCAGCACCTCGCGCCCGCGCTGGTAGAGCACCACGCAAGACCGTGCAGCCACCCGCTTGTTCGCCATCGCGTCGCGTAGGATGGAAAAGGCTTCGAGGGAAGCTTCGTCCGCCGGGATGAGGTAGTAAGGCTTTTCCAGATATCGGGTGTCGACATCTTCGATTGCGACGAATGAATCGACCTCGAGCGTACCAGCCGCATCGAAACGATCGACAACTGGCCTCCCTATAACATCGCCAAGACAAGCGACGACGATTACCGCATCACCATGGCGGTGGCCGGCTTCTGGCAGGCCGAACTGACCCTCACGCAGGAGCAGAACATGCTCGTGGTATCTGGTCAGAAGACTGGCGACGACGAGGGCGATGACAAGAGTCAGTACCTGCATCGCGGCATCGCCGGGCGCGCCTTCCAGCGCCGCTTCGAACTGGCCGACCACGTCAAGGTCGTTGGCGCTGCCCTTGTCAATGGTCTGCTGACAATCGATCTGAAGCGCGAGATTCCCGAAGAGATGAAGCCGCGCAAGATCGAGGTCGCAGCCGACACGACGCTGCCGAAGGGCGCGATGAAGCAGATCGAGGGCGAGAAGAAGGCCGCCTGAGATCTCCGCAAGGGTGCCGGGCATTGCCCGGCACCCTCACACCCAACGGCCGAAAGGAGAAAAATCATGAGTATCCGTGATCTGATACCTTGGGGCCGCGACAATGGCGACCAGGCCGCCAGCCTTTTCCGTGACGGTGAGCGCGACCCGTTCCTGTCGATGCATCGAGAAGTAAACAGGCTGTTCCGGAATTCTGAGCGGTTGAGGAGGGCTGACGAAAAGCCGGTCGATCAGCTCTTCGCAACGACTCTGATCGATCCAGTGCGGCCAAGAACGTCAACGACCACCTGAGAGCCGGTACGACGGAGCGCCACGTCCACCGATCCGGCACCCAGAGAAAGCCGTCTCAGGACGATTTGATCCAGGAAGCTCGGCAAGACAGGGGCGTCAAAAATGACAAACTGAGAATTCGGATCAAATTCGAGGCCGAGGCAAGCTTGCACGAAAAGCAATGGCGCAGCGGCCGCCCACGCCTGGGGATTGCATGCGACCGGATAGAATGTCGGTGCTTGGGCACTTTGGCGCGGGAAGCCGCAGAATAGTTCTGGCAAGCGACGCAGATCGAGATATGTCGAAGCGGCGAACAGACCTTCGAATATCTTTGCAGCTTGGTGTCGGAAGCCATAGCGAGCGAAGCCGGCGGCGATCAACGCGTTGTCATGTGGCCAGACAGAGCCATTATGATAGCTCATTGGATTGTAGCGGGCCTCTGTCGCAGCAATGGTTCTGATACCCCAGCCCGTAAAAAAGGCGCGCTCCGTGAGACTCTGAACCACAGACTTTGCTCGCTCGGCACGCGCGAGACCGGTGAAAAGTGCATGACCGGCATTTGACGAACGTACCCTGCAGGGGCGCTTGTCTCCGTCGAGCGCAAGCACATATGTGCCGAGCTGCTCGTCGAAAAAACAGACGTCGAAGCGATCGCGGAGGTCCGATGCCTTGGCTTCGAGCTTGTTGGCTCGCGCCGAATTGCCGAGCCGACGAGAGATGGCAGCGGCCGCGCACCATGCTCCATAGACGTATGCCTGCACCTCGGCGAGTGCGATCGATCCCTTCGCGAGCGTTCCGTCTGCGTGAAAAACAGAATCGCTGCTGTCCTTCCAACCCTGGTTTACCAAACCATCTGGCGTCAATCGCTGGTACTCAACGAAACCGTCCTTGTCGCGGTCACCGTAATCGCCGATCCAAGCGAGAGCAGCTTCGATATTGGGCATCAGACGCTGCAATGTTTCGAGATCGCTTGTCCTCTCCAGATAAGCACCTGCCAACATGATAAAGAGGGGGGTGGAGTCGACGCTGCCATAGTACCGGCGGAACGGCACCTCCCGAAGCACCGCCATTTCGCCACGCCGCAATTCGTGAAGGATCTTCCCAGGTTCCGCGTCCGACACATGATCCAGCTCGGTTGCCTGATTGGCTGCGAGATAAAGGAGTACGCCGCGTGCTATCGAGGGGTCGAGCCAAAGCATCTCCATGGCAGTGATGAGAGCGTCACGCCCGAACACGGTGCTGAACCATGGAATGCCAGCATAGGGATAGGGTCCCTCAGGTGTTTGTGTGATCAGCATGTAGAGGTCCGACACACTTCGGTGCACCGCCTCATCAAAGATTTCGTTGGAGGTCGTTATGGCGGCGGCCTTCGATGTGGAATAACGCAGCGCCCGCCGCGCATCGCGAAGTGCAATGAAAAAGGTGCGCCGAGGCGACTGGTCGCCGATTTCCCGCTGGTCACAGCCGACATCGACGAAAAGCGAACGGGTTTCGTGAGGTGCGAGTTCGATCACAAACCTCGCCTGTTCGCCGGTGAGCGTCGCCGGCACGGGATCGAAGGACAAAATGGTAGCGCGTCGCATGCCATCCAAGCCCATGTAAGCGAGCGTAACCCGGTTACCTGCCACGTCCGGTTGACAATCCTCTCCTCGCTGAGGCCGCGGCGTGCCCCGCACCTCGAAAAGATCCGCAAAATCGGATGCGAAAACCAGTTCAAGCTGGAGACGATGCGGAAATTCATCGAAATTTCGCACAGCCAGCCGCTCGAAGCATCGGGCGCCCCACAATAATCGGGACCGCCGGAGATGAATTAAGTCGTGCTTCAGCACGCGAACGCCTTCGGCATCGAAAATGTCTGGATTGGTTAAATCGCAAGTCAAGGTGGCATTGTCGTCACGCAATGTCGAACTGAGCAGCATAGGCCTGGCGCCATTGATCGTCAGACCAAGATGCGAAAGATAGCGTGTGTCGCGATAGTAAATCCCGTCTGGGCTACCAGGACCAGAGAGGACGTCGCCGTTACGGTCGAAGACGCCGAAAATGTCGTCATGCTTGAGTGTTCGGGGCCGGCGCTCCTGCAGAGAGGGGACGAAAAGCTGGGCAAGATGGGTAACGCCGGATCCCCCGGGAAAAGGTGCATGGGAGATCGCTTCAGCACTCACGGATTGCATCGCTGAGACCTCTACTTCAAGCTGACACTTGAGCGCGTCTGGCGCGAGCCATCGCAGCGCCTGATGATAGCGCGACAAGACGATTATAAATCGACACATAGTCGAATGCCATACGCTCGGCCGAGAACCGTTCTTCGAAAACAGCCCGGATCCGTCGCCGATCCAAATTGCCGGCCGACCTTATCGCCTCAATTCCCTCCTCGACAGTTGTTACGACAAACCCCGAGACCCCATGGTCAATCACCTCGGATACCGCACCTCGATCAAACGCAATTACGGGGGTGCCGCATGCCATGGCTTCGATCATCACCAACCCAAAGGGCTCGGGCCAATTTATTGGAAAAAGCAATGCTCGGGCGTTGCCAAGGAAATCAGCCTTATGATGTTCATCTATTTCGCCGAGGAATTCCACGTTGGGATGTGTGGCGATCATGGGCGAGATTTCGTTCTCCCAAAATAGCCTGTCCTGCTTGTCGATTTTGGCCGCGATCTTCAATGTCATGCCAGCGCGCGTGGCGATCTCGATCGCTGTCTCCGGACCTTTTTCCGGAGAAATACGGCCGAGAAACGCCAGATAATCGCCCGAGGGATCCGGTGTCATCGGCAGTAGATCGCGCGGTAGCCCATTATAGACGGTCCCGAGCCAGTTGACGGGCGGCATCGGGCGACGTTGTTCTTCCGATATCGACACGAGCGGCACGTCGGGAAAGCTTTGATAGAACGGATGCAGGTCAGGAAGATCAAGACGCCCATGCAGCGTCGTGAGCGCAGGAGTTTGGATGGTATTGAGCAGTTGGAACTGCAGCAGATCAGTGTGAAAATGAATGACGTCGAACTCGTCGGCAACCCGTCGAACGCGATCGAGCATTATGATGTGATGTGGAACGGGATCGAGGACAGTCGGATCAAGTCTCAAGGCCCGGTCGCAGCATTTTATCAGCTCCGCCGAGGTGTGCGAATCTCCACTTGCGAAAAGCGTGACCTCATGACCGCGACGGACAAGCTCCTCGGCAAGGTACGACACGATCCGCTCGGTACCACCATAGAATTTTGGGGGAACGCTTTCTGTTAACGGTGCGACTTGGGCAACCCTCATCGATCCAGTCCATTTGTGTCGTTCACCCGATTCGGTGCACCCACTTCCGGCTTTTCGGGGAACCTAACACCGCAGAATCCAGATTGTTCCGGCGCTGAGCGAGCCTGTCTTGCCGGCGGACAGATGCTCGCAGATGACGATCGGTCGGGAGCACTGGCCGAGCTTCCCACGCGGATGTGCGGTTCTGACCAGGAGGATCTATCATGGAGGTTCTGGCATGTCCGTGAGTTCAACGAAGCGAGTGTGCGTGACCTTGCTTGCGGGAATTCTGATGCTCTCGCCTGCGGCTTTGCTCCGGCCACGGCAAAGGTCCCAAGTGACTTCACCGCAATCGTGCGCCAGAATTGCCGGCCGTGGTTGCCATCACGACCCGGCAGATCATTCAAGACCAGACGACGTTGAATGACTTCCTGAGCCCATTCGATGGCCCGGATCCGGCCAGCCGCAGGTGCGGGAAGCGGCAACGCCCGGCCGACGAACGCTCAACATGACCACCATGAACTCGTGGATAATATAAAAAATCGTCGTGAAGGATGCGGTCGTGACACATGAGCAGCCAGCGTGGCAAGCGCTCGTCCAGTTTCGAACGAGCATTGACCAGTGCGGTGAAGCCGGTCTGCACATAGAGCACGCGAGATAGCACAGCAAAAACGCCTTCAGCATCGCGCTCGCCGGCCGGTGCTCGCCCGTAACACGCCGAGGTTGGAGCCGCGCTCGGCCCCGAAGGTTATGTCCAACCGTTCGGGGGTTAGTTCAAGTCGACCGCGGCTTTTCCTGAAAAAGCCCACTACCTCCTAGCAGGTTGATGAAAAAGTCCCAGAGATACCCGTTTTGAATCTGGTTTGCACCGTGTCTGATTCCGATACGTTCCGTGAACAAAACAGTTACGCCTACGTACCGCAATGATCGAAGCCTTGACGGGCCGCCCCTTGCCGCCCGAGTGCTTAGGAGAGGTCTCGTCGGGCCTGTCCAGGCTTGGCTGACTGAGTGGTAACCGGCCGACGCCCAAGATTAATCCTACTCCCGATTGCCAGATCCATGAAAGAAGGACTGGATTTCCTCCATGTCAACGCGGCCGTCGCAGGTGCCGAACTCCAATCGTCGCGTCATGCCGCCATTCTGCCGATCGAGTGATATTCGATGCCGTGGCGCGCCACGACCTTGGGATCGTAGAGGTTGCGGCCATCGAAGATGACCGGCGTGGTCAGTGCATCCTTCAGTGCATCGAAGGACGGTGCGCGGAAACTCTTCCATTCGGTGGCGATCAGCAGCGCATCGGCGCCGCGCAATGCCGCTTCCTTGGTGCCGCACAGCATCAGGTCGTCGCGCAGCCCGTAGATGGCCTGGCATTCCTGCATGGCCTCGGGGTCATAGGCCTGCACGGTCGCGCCGGCGTTCCAGAGCGCTTCCATCAGGACACGCGCGGGCGCCTCGCGCATGTCGTCGGTGTTGGGCTTGAAGGCCAAGCCCCACAGCGCGAAGGTCTTGCCCTCGAGGTTGCCCTTGAAATAGCGGTGCACCTTGTCGAACAGGACGGATTTCTGGTCATTGTTGCGCTCCTCGACGGCGCGCAGCAGCTTGGCGTCGAACTTGACGCCCTCGGCGGTCTTGATCAGGGCACGGACATCCTTGGGAAAGCACGAGCCGCCATAGCCGAGACCCGGATAGATGAAATGGTAGCCGATGCGCGGATCGCTGCCGATGCCTTTGCGCACCTCCTCGATGTCCGCGCCGAGCTGCTCGGCAAGGTTCGCCATCTCGTTCATGAAGCTGATCTTGGTCGCCAGCATGCAATTGGCGGCGTATTTCGTGAATTCGGCGCTGCGCACGTCCATCACGATCATCTTCTCGTGGTTGCGGTTGAAGGGCGCGTAGAGTTCGCGCATCACCGCCTCGGTGTCCTCGCTGTCGGTGCCGACGATGATGCGATCCGGCTTCATGCAGTCGGCGACGGCGGAGCCCTCCTTGAGGAATTCTGGATTGGAGGCGACGTCGAAGCTCAAATCCTCGCGCCCGCGCTTCTTCAGCGTCTCGGCGATCCTGGCCTTCACCTTTTCGCAGGTGCCGACCGGCACTGTCGATTTGCCGACGACGATCTTGGCGGTATCCATCTCGCGGCCGATGGTCTCGGCGACCGCCAGGACATATTTGAGGTCGGCCGAACCGTCCTCGCCGGGCGGCGTGCCGACCGCGATCATCTGGATTTCGCCATGCCTGACGGCAGCCGCCGCATCGGTGGTGAACTTGATGCGGCCAGCGGCGTGATTCTCCCTGACGATGCTTTCAAGGCCTGGCTCGAAGATCGGGACAAAGCCCTGGTTGAGCCGCTCCACCTTGCTTGCGTCGATATCGACGCAGACAACCTGGTGGCCAACTTCGGCAAGCACCGCCGCCTGTACGAGGCCGACATAGCCAATTCCAAACACCGTCAAGTTCATTCGGATCTCTTTCTGTGCAGGACTAGGCCGCGAATAGGCCTGGTCGGTTCAGATGTCCCGGTGGCCGGACCGGCCTAGTCAGTTCGGCATGATCTTATCCGGAAGCCCGAACTCGCACCCCCGATCCACAGCGATGAAACCGACTTGCTTGGCATGCAGTATCTAACCCAAACGCAAGGGCTAGTGCCTCTCGAATACGTCTGCGGAGCAACGGTCGACGGCTTCGTGCACCATGGAATGAGAATCGCCAGATGGGTGAGAAGGCCCTTATTCATTATGGATGACCCATGAAAAAATAGCCAACTCTACGGCTTCGACATCCTTCGTTCGCAGGGCGCGGCACGAGTGATATGTCGACGCTACCCGGCGCCCTACTTAGGGCTTAGCCCGCCGGTCACGCCCGGCGGTCCAACCCACCCAAACCCGGACTGTCGGGCCGCCACACGCGCGGCTTGGGATGACGCCAAGTGCTTCTCGAACAGAATCACCTTCTCTGGATAGCCAAGCCCTCGCCTGGCCCCGCAGCTTGGCGAACTGGTGATCGCCACCGGCGCCGAACAACTCCGCACCGACGAACTGGCCGGCGCGCTGGTCTCAATAAAACGAAAGACGCCGCAAAGCGTCATCAATGACCCTATTTTTTCAGCAGCAAGAGAGCTTCGCGGACTAGCGATGGCAGATTGGCTACTGCGCTCGATGAAGGTGACGCCGCACGTGGCGCAAAACACGAACGGGCGCCGTTCCGCTATCGATCGCCGCACGACCCGGCACGGCGGCAATGGCGTCAGCCAGCGCATCCGCAAGCGGATCGAAGAGGCGTTCGGCTGGATCAAGACGGTCGCCGGGCAGGAGAAGACGAAGTTGCGCGGTCGTGACCGCGTCGGGTGGGCCTCAACCTTCGCTGCCGCGGCCTACAATCTGGTGCGGTTGCCGAAGCTTCTGGCGGTGCCGACATGACCGCTCCTGCTGGCTGCCGGTTGATAGGCCGTTTTGCTCGCAGCCTTCCTTCACCTGGAACCTGATCAGACCGTGGGTATGTGAGCAGCCTGACATAGTTGAAACTCTTGACGGAACGGGCAGCTGAGATGCCTTCGCGGACTGGAGAGCACATGAAACGCGAAGCCGAGATTCGCCATAGATCGGAAGAGGTGGATGACAATGTGTTGGGGGACGTCGTCATGGCTCTCCATCGTCGTGTCAAGATCAGCCATGACTTCGATATCCCTTACATTGCAGGCTACAGCATTGATCGACGCACGGTCTACATTGACCGTCACCTGCCACGCACGATGCCGTGGAAGGGTCAAAGAGTGAGGCTGTCCCCTTTCTTGCTGACCCATGAAATTATCGAAAAGGCGCTGCTGGATGAACTTAGGCTGCACTATCTACATGCCCATCAAATCGCGCTATGTGCCGAGCGCGATGCAGTCATGGCCGCAGGCGTCCGCTGGCAAAGATATCAGTCGTTGATGAAGCTCAACGAGAAGCCGATAGACCAAGAGAAGCTCAGGAAGGTGCCTCCCGACCTCGATCTTACACCCTATCGGGACCTGCAGGATTCGCCGTGCTTGATCGGTTGGTCAAAACCCAGAGCGCCCAGGATAAGTCGTAGTCTGCGCACGTCGCGCGGAGGGTCTGGGAAAATCGCGGCAGAGCGCCGGCACATCGGTGCGCACAACGACACCTGCGACAAAAGCCGATCTCAATCGGCTCAGGACCTATCGCTTATAAGGCAGAAAAGGGCGGCGGCTGCATGCAGATTGCCCAGAGGAAGGTGTGGGCTGTCGTTGGATAGCGAATAGCGATTCGCCTCCAATCCTCAGTTCGTGTGAAACTTTGCGGCTCGGCCCCGACGGGTGTGTCTCGCGAGCGCCCTCGCCGGCGAAAGCTTTTCTTGCCGGGGAGGTTGGTTAATGCTTTCTTGCTGCCGAACCTTGGGGACGGCGCTTATGGCGAATGCCAAATACCATGTCGCGAAGAACGCAGACCGTTGGAACGTCCGTTACGACGGCCAGGATTATCCTTATGAGTCCCACGGCTCCGCAGTTCTAGCTGCGGTCAAAGCGGCGATACGCGCTACCGAACAAGGCCACGAGGCGGAAGTTCTAGTCCAAGGCGTCGACGGTAAATGGCGTACCGAATGGCCTGACACTAAACAGGGGAGCCGCTCCCGCTCTTTTGGCCAATCCAGTAATTTGAATTTGCAGTCCGGAGCAGCGAGCATATTGCGGCCAATAAAAACCGCCTCATCTGGCGGGTTGCCGGCGCAAGTTGCCACCGGGCAATCAACAGCATAGTGCAACTGTGCCGTGATGCTGGCTGCGATCCATTACCAAGCGCTCCAGCTCCTACGCAGCCAACCACGAGGCAGCGGTGCTCATGCGCGGCATAGGTCCGCCAGGCAATAGAATGTCGGCTTGCGCTCGCGCGGTTTTCCGCAGGTGGCAAACGAAACTGCACGGCCGATCTGTTGGAATGGCGCCCCATCCGGCAACCCAGCAGTATTTCTGGTTTAGCTGACGGCGATCCCGCTCCCAAAATCGCCGCCGCCAATCAGACCCGGCGGTTCAGCATCATCCCAACCACCTATCAAGGTCGGTCCAATCAGGTTGCGGCTCTCCAACGCTGCTTCGCCTCAACAGAAGAGCCGAGCAGTCGATCTCATCGCACATCGAGGCTTGATCGTCCCGAACGAGCCATTCCGAGCATGTCCGCAATTGTCTGAGGATAGCCGTCTTGGCGCTTCGCTCGGTTTCCATCGTTGCTAACGCTGAACGCCACCCTTTAGGCGACTTGGGCTCTCTTGCGACGCCTATGCATTTAGCAATCTCGCGCGTCCGAACAATGCCGAAGTGGTCCATTCACTCGATCCTTCACCGGCCAATTCCCCTCCCAACTGTTGTGACAAGCTTTTCACGGGCGACGAGATAAGTCGTCCGCCATTTTGATGATGTGCCATCGTCAGTTTGATGCGTAGCGTCCTGAACTTTCTCGAGGCCACGGACGCATGGTCCTCATCGGAGAGCGTGCCAGCGCCCCAGAGCCCTCGGCTCACCAAGCGACCACAATCCGCTAACGCGAAATTTCTGCAAGTCCGCGATTGCGGAAGCTTTCAAGGTAGCCGGAACGGTGTCAGAGACCGAAGTTCGGGAGCCGGCCCCGCTTACTCCGTGCATAGCCTGCCCGCTGGCTCCGGCCGGTGGGCATTTTAGTGTTCGGTCGGGAACAGCCCCGTTAGGCGCAAGTGCCGGCGAACAGCGGGTCCGGTGCTTTTCGCGCTGCTGGCCGGCTCGCGCCCTCCTGTGGGAGCGCGGGCCTAAGCGGCCCGGTGCTGGAACATATGTCAGAGACAAAGGTTCGGGAGCAGCCGCCTACTCCGGGCGGCCTCCACTCTGTGAACTGCCCGCCTGGCTCCGGCCTGCGGGCTTTTTTGTGCGCTATATGGGAACTTGGCATGTCTTGGCAGGTTCGAAAGCGGCAGCTCCCCTGCTGCCGGTCAGGTCCCCCAAGACCTGACCGGCCCGCTTCGTCGCCAGTGAAGCGGGCCCACTGCAACTGTCCGGCAGGGTAGGCGTGCTTGAGCAGGCCGAGACGCCTCCTCTGTTTGAATGATGCCGCGCCAGCAACGACAATGCTAGCTTCGTGTAAGCTGGCGATGTCCCCCCTTACCCCCCCCGCCAGTCAGGCTCGGCGATGAGCCCCCCTCAACCGCCGGGCCTACTGCTACGTCGTACATGCCGACATGCCGAGTAGCTCGTACGTGTCAAAAGCCCCGGTGCTGACCAAAGCACCGGGGCTTTTCCTTTGTGGACCCCGATGGCTGGCGTTCTTTTGGGACGATGGTGAGCTTTGGCGCGTGGGCTTCCGAAAGATCTTGGCGGCTTCATCTGTCGTGATACCGCCTCTCCATCGGGATTTCAGTCACCTACTTTGCTTTGTGCTTGGCCTTCTTCCCCATAGGATGAATCATACCACAAAAATGATGCGCCCCGAATAAAGCGGCGTGGCGATTGTTCCGTCCGTTACTTTCTAATGACCCAATCCAGCAAGACTGCGTCAACGCACTCGCACCCGGTGAGCTCGAAGATGAGGCTCCTAGCCAGGTTGCGCCATTCACACTCGGGCACGTCAGTTTCCGAGACCAAATTTCGAAATACAGACCGGACAATGTCTGCATGGAACGCGGACACTCGGTGCTTCTCAGCCTCCCTGGGCGCCTCGTCCGCCTTGCGCTGGCGTAACCGCTTTAGAAGGTCGCGTGATGCTGCGATTGCACGGCGGGATTGGTCTAGATCGCGACGAATTGAGGCGATGTCACTTAAAGAGCGACGCTGCGAGACGAAGCTGGCGTCTATCATCGCACGCGCGACGTCTGTACGGCTTTCGATCATAGCTACCTCCCAATAGCTACAATTTTAACCAGTCGAATCTAATGCGGTGCTCAGAAGGATTCAAATGTCGGTTTGATACCGAGAAAGGCAGCCTTTCGCCAAGCAGACCGCCGGCCGCGGACTGGGACGCGATATGCCGCGCCTATCTCGGGAGCTGATCGAAAAAGATCGGCCGGCGCTCAGTAGGCGGGGGACCTTGGGGTTTTGATGAGCGCCGGCCGCTGGCGTCCGATAGGACCGCCGCGAGGCAATGTAGCGCCCGACGAATGGGCGTCAAGCGAGCATTGCATTCCGGACGCGCCGGGTCTGAAGCCTCACGCGCCAGCCTTAATCTTCTTCAGCTGCTCTCTGGCTTCAGCGACGCGCGTTTGCGCGTCTCGTACGGTGTCGCAGAGGGCCTCGGGGACGCTGATTCAACCTGCGTGGCCCGGATGGTCCTGATATTGAACTGAGTCCGCACGGTAGCGTCCTTTCGGCTGCACCGCTTGCATTTGACGTTGATGGTTTCCACCGGTTTGTTCCATCCCACCACCTTGCCACATCGTTAGCCCGGAAGCGGCCCACATGATAACAGTGGCCGCACTCCACGATGAGCAGCAGGTTTGCTTTGCGGCTCGCCCAACGCTGTCCATAGGAGGTCACTTCCGGGTGGAGTAATCCTCGGGCAGCGGCAATAGGCCCAGCCCTGCCGCCCTGAAGTCGGGTTCCTGCTCAGCTATCACGGTAAGCACCTCATGCAGTTTATCGGTGAGGCCATTCAATTGCCAGAACAGTGAACCGCTCGCTTTCAGATGAAGTTGCGCTGCAAGCACTGTCTCGCGGAGGCGAAGCCCATCCCGAATGATCGCCTCGGCATTGCTCTTAAACAGTCTGTCATACCGGCTCGTTCGTCTGCCCATAGCGGCTCTCCTCTCAGTAGCGAGCGACCGCCCCACCGCCCTCCAAATAGGAACGCATTCCTTGCGGAGTCAATTCGGCCTTGACAATTTTGTTCCGTTTTTGTTCACTGTTCTCGGAGGCAAACGACATGGACCATATTGTCAGACTCGACAGCCGGCAGGAGGCCGCCCTCCATGCCATCGCCGACAAGTTTGTTGCCACACACGAGGGCGACGTCATTGCGGGTCGCGTGAGGCCAACCCATCGCTTGGGGAATACGGGGAGCCCACGAGCTCTTTGTGGGTGGCGACGTGCCGGACATGGAGTAGCCGGGCATCCGGGGGTAGACCATGATAGGTGCCTCTAGCTGCCTCTTAGTCTCCTCCGCTCCGCCGGCTTGTCCCTTGAGGACAGCCGGGATGCCTTGTCCGTCTGTGACGACCAGGCGCGGGGTGTCTCATCGGGGCCACTATGGCAGTTAGCCAGGATCGGAGTCACTTTCCGTCGCGGGTGGTCAAAATCGGAGTCATGACCTTAATGTGCTCGTCGATGCGTTCCAGGATCGTTGCAGGGACTATCTCGCGCTCCGGCAAACGCCACCAATGCTGGTTGACCAGTGCGACTGTCTCAACAACCGCTTCAAGCACGGCGGCCTCGGGCAGCCTGGCGCGGTTTGCGAACGCTTTCCACCGCGACGCCGTAAGCGCCTTGAACGACCGCTGCCGACCGAGGGAGAGCGCCATGGCGTCGGTTGGGATGTAGGGAACGGTCGATAGCACATCGTAGATCGGGGCAAGAGCCGGTCTATCGCCACCTCCAGGATAGATCAGCGACCAATTCTTCAGATGCATGTCACCATTGCCGGTCAAAGCTGCCAAAGTTAAGCGACGGACGAATTCGAGAGCCGCACTAGGGGACACAGCCTCGTTCAAGACAGCCGCGATTTGGTGAAAGGCAGCGCCGTCATATTTGCGCGAGGGAGGGACTCCGAAGACTTGAGCGAAATCCTCAATGTGGATCCTTTGGCCGTTCGCGCCTCGATCAAAGCGTCTGACCAGAAGAAGCGGTCCCCCGGACTGGGGGTTGAGTTCCTCGGGAACGTTCTGCAGGTCGGACCTCTCGACCAACTCGCGGTCAGGCACATCCATGCCGATAGCTGCGGCAAGGGCCAGATTGGCAAACTCATTCTCCGAAACCCCCGGAAACGTCTCGGGTGGAAATTTTGCGATGTACTGACCCAGTTCGCCGTCCTTCGGCAGGGTAAAGGCGCCTCCTTCTCCCCCCTTTTTGGCAACGGACAGCTTCATTTGCATTCCGGCCAGAGAGAAATGAGCTTTGGGCTTTTCGTTCACGACAGGACCATCACTGGGCAAGGCTTGCACTGCCCCGGAAACATCGGCACCAAGCACCGCCAAGAGATCGAAGTCATTGCGTCGCCTTACGCTGCCCTGGTGATGCTTCTCCATTGCTTCGCGCAGCTTACCCTCGGGCAGGAGATTGGCGAAGAACGCGGGTAGGATGCCCGCAAGCGGCTTCGGGTCTTTCCCGAGTTCGCCATTTGCTGACCTAAACGAGAGGCTGAGAATTGGAAAACCGCCCGCTTCCCGATATTGCTGCGTAAAGTTGAAGGCATAGACGGGGCTGCGCACAATCGTGCCGATCTTCCGCTTGCCAAGAAGAACATCTAGCGACTGTATCGTCCGAGGTGAATCAATGTTCACAGGCGTTGCTACCCTCGCGGGCTATCTGGTTCGTTCGCTGCGCGGCCTGGACGGTTCGTATCGCAATCCCTCTCGAAGGCGCGGGCTAGCCCTCTTTCGCGCGGCAGAACATGCCTCTGCCTTAGTAGTTGGAAAGCCTGCCAGCCCATAGGCTCTAGTCATCGTGCCAAATCTCCGCATGAAGACGAAAGCCCGTGGTAGGTCTGGGTCGGCATTGATGAGCGCAATGGTAACATGGCCGAACGCAGTGTGTAGCCGCCGGATGCCATCAAGGAGCTCCTCATCCGAAAATCTGCGACGCGGCCCAGGTCGCCAGCGGCACTCGTAGCCCACGATGGCGTAGGCAGCCCGTAGGCCTCCAAAACGCTCTCCATAAGATCGTGCGCAAGGCGTGTAGGTGCAGACGTCAATGATGTCCGAAGAGAGCTTCTTTTTTTCTCGCAAAAGCCGACGAAGGCCTTTGACCATGTCAGACTTCGCATAGCCGTACCCGCGCTTGTACCCCATCTCCCGTTGGGCCTTTGCGAACTGTCTTGAGTCCACAATCGGCTCCATGACCCGTGTTCTGACCCATAGGTTCGGAGGATTTGGTCGAGACGGCCCTCTCAATCGCCCTGTGGTTCGGTTGAAGACATAATATCCGATCATCAACTCGCTTTTCAGAACGGTTCTGACCCGCCCCAATGTCCACCGCCAACCGTCTGTTGAAGGCACACCTTCCTCGTTTAGCTTTTTCGCAATGCTGCTCATGCTTCGTCTTTGGTCAACGAACATCCGGAAAATGCGTCGGACGATCCCGATCTCCTCGCCTGGGCCCGGCACAAAGACAACACGATCGGTGTCTAGCCCCTTTTGTTCGCCCGGTCCGAGGAGAAATCGAGGTTCCCGATCTTTGCTAACGAGCATTCGTCTTGTTCCATAAGGCATTTGGCCGCCTTGCTTAAATCCAAGGCTGGCCTGCTGCTTCTGCGCCCTTGAGACTTTGGCCGAGAGCTCACGGCTGAACTCGCCCGCCATCACCCGCTTTAGATTCTTCACGATTGACGAAACCATACTGCCGTCGTTCTCGAACGGCTCGCCGCAGTATTCCACCGCAACCCCTGCATCTCGACACAGGAACTCATAATGTGCGGATTGATCAGCATCCTGAAAGCGGCCCCACCGGCTAACGTCCAGAACCAAAACTGCCGAATAACTGCGCCTGCCAGTCACCACGTCGCCCAACAACTGCTTGAGTCCCTCTCTCCCTTTCAAGCTCAAGCCGCTCTTACCGGCATCGGAATAGGTCTGGACAATAGCGAAGCCCCGTGTCTCGGCATACTCCGCAATGGCAGCGATCTGGTTTTCAAGAGAATAGCGCTGGTGCTCTGTTGACATGCGAATGTACTGCGCCGCTGGAACGCGAAGCTCAGTCGTCACATTAGCCACTATAGTGCCTCCCCATGCGACACACATTCGCCGTTTGAGGAGGGATATTATATTGCCTGATCATTCAATCCAATAAAACTTAAATATGTTTTTGGTGTCTACCGATAGCTCGATGATGCAGGCCGCTGGTTGCCTTTCCAAGGACGGCTATTCCAGCTTTCAGCGGCGGCGTCCTGATCAATGCATATCGGCCCTGACGCTCCGCATTCATCGCAGACAATGACTACACGCATGTCTCGCCTGATATGGGGCCTAACTTCTGTGCTGGTGCAGAATGGGCAGGCATCAGGGGTCAATCATTCCTCCGGCTTTAAAGCGGTGTAAAGGCATCAGGTGCTTCAACTTGTGGGATTGGTGTCCGGCTTTACTTGCTGCGCTAGAGGCTATCGCTAGCAGCGGCGCCAGGGAAGGCCCCAGCAGCAGTCAAGAATGCCCGGTAGCCGTGATGCCCCGTATGGCGCGAATAAGGGGCTGGTGACCTAATAGAGCTTTCCGCCCGGACCCAAGTCGTATCGAGGGTCATCGCCCCCGTTCAGTTCGGCTGCACTCGCTACACATATCGTGGAGTGGAGGCAGGCGCTAAGGACGGTACGTCTGAGGGCCTCCAGACCGGAGGTCGCTTCGTTGTACTGGTGGGAAAACCATCCCAGGCTGATACCGGAGGCGAAGATAAGGGGATAGCCGTAACGCCTTGCGGCAAGCTCTCTAGAACGGGATGATTGCGCCAGCGTTAATAGCGCGCAAACAATGGACTCGCTTCTGCCGGCGAAGCCAACCGTAGCTGTTCCAAGATTCGTTGAAAGCCGTTGGAGAGTGTCAGGTTATCGCCAAGCTCGTCCATAACTGGACGGGCTGGAAACGGCCCCAAAGTGGTTGTCGGATAGTTCTACAATTCGCGATCGATTGGCGGCCTACTGCTGGGGAACTTCAGCTGGCGGTGGGTATCTCCGCAAGTATAACACCGGTTATGCCATAAGCGCGCCGCGTCTGCTCAATAGCCTCAGGCGTGACGTCAATCAGCAGCGCTATAATGTCGCCGTCCGGATGCTCGAGAACGTCGCCGAGTTCGGCGAGCGTCCATCCAAGCGCGCGCAGGCGTTTTGGCCAGAATGTTTCGCATACCACGCTGATCTGTCGAATCCCCAGCCTTTGAGCCGTCTCGAGCAGACCACAGAGAACGAAGCCGGCGATCGGCGACGAGGCGCCGTGCGTGCGAAGCGATGGATCGACGAAGAAACGCGTCCATTCGAAAATATCAGCCGCTCTCGGCGGCGTGCCGCCGGCGAGAACCGGGAAGACCTCGCTCATCAGATGCGGCTCCAGCGTCGGCACGAGACGGGAGCCGCCGACGATCTTGCCGTTGGTGTCAAGCGCCAGGACATAAAGCGCATGCTCGTTGTCGAAGGCGTCGATCTCGATGTTGATGGGCCGGGCGACGGCGCGCCACCGCCTCTGCTTGACGTAAATGTCGTACCTTATGCGAAAGTAGCGTTCCAGAACTTTCCTGTAGTGCTTCCTGTTATCCCAGGTGACCAAATGCATACGAACCATGACGCCTCCAGGCGCAGGGTCGTAGGAAAACGGACTTGCGGTACGTATGACGGTATTCAGGTATTGCTAAATCTGGATTTCCTGCCGTCGCAGCGCCTTGACGATGGCATGGGACACGTTTATCGCGTCGAGCTTTCCTCGAATGTTGCGCTGATGGCTTTCGACCGTGTTCCTGGTGACGCCCAGGATACAAGCGATGTCGTCGGTGGACTTGCCTTGTGCGCTCCACTCCAGAAGTTCGCGCTCACGCGCCGTCAAAGGCATGGGCTCATCGCCATCGCCCGGCGTTCCCAGCGCCGAGAGGCTCCGAAAAGTGTGCACGCAAAGCGTCTCGATAACGGGCATTTCGCGTGGCGCAACTTCCATCCCGTCGCTCGCCGCGGTGACGACACTGGGACCCGAAAGAGGCACGTGTATGGGGACACAGATACCTTCTCTCATCCCGAATTCAGCTGCCTCGTCCATCACCAGCTTCGCGCGTGTCGACAGCTTTGCGGCGGGAAGCTCGCGCCACAGGAAGGGCTCTGGCGAGTGCCGGCACTGCGCAACGCAAGGATCGTGCAAAAAGTGATCCTCGGACACGTAGCGACGATACCAGTCGAGAGGCCAGCCATCGCCCAGGATTTCCCGCTGCCAGTCTGTATCGTGCGGCACGGGCAGGCCGGTGATCAGAAAACTGCGCAATCCGTAGCGTGCCAGGGCTGAGCGGAACTCTTGAAGGATTGCATCAGCCGAGAGCGCAGTGTCGATCTTCGAGATCGCCGCAAAGAGGTCAACAACAATTTCGTTCTCCATGGCAGCCTCGACTACACTCAGGCCCTACCCGCAGAACAACCTATGCGTGTTCAGATACAATCTTCAATAGGACACGCATCGAATGTACACTAAAGGAGTCAATCACCTGTCACGAAGGTGAGATAAGTGAAAATTCGATCATTACTACATTGATGCCGGCTGGCTTCAGCCGGCCGTCTTTGAAGCGGCAGGTTTCGTCACCCGAATAGCTCGCTTATTGGCCGGGCTTGCCGAAACCAACTCTTGCGGGTCGACATTCAATGCCTTGGCCAAAATTTCGACTGTATCCAGGGTGGCGTTGCGCCTCCCGGCTTCGACGCTGCTGATATAGGCTCGCGTGCGGCCCGAAACGAAAGACAACTGCTCCTGAGAGAGTTTTCTCTCTCTCCGAAGCCGCTGCACGTTCAGGCCAAAAACCCCACGAAGTTTCATCAAACAACGGATGCTACGACGCGCACTATGGTGCGACACACTATAGTGCACATTCCGCATTGACAGCGGCGCTGTTGGCTGTTTGAAACAACCAGCGAATTCATCGTTTCCTGGACAAGGAATAGCCATGGCGAGCCGGCCGTTTCGCGACCTCGCGCACGACATGTCCGCGCACTCCTCAGGCGAGACCAGCCGTCCCGATATGGACAAAAGCCGGGTCCTGGAGTTCGCCTGCATCCGATGCGGCGCTGCCTATCCCGCCAACGTCACCATCGACTCCAAAGGGTGCGCGCGGTGCCGAGACACCGCGCCGGCAAACCTTCGGCCGGTTTACGTCGCCCCGCACCCTCCCCTTTTGGACGGCGCCACTGCCGCGCGCTCGCTATGGCGCTTTGCGCACATGCTGCCTTGCACAGCCGCGGATGCCGTGAGCCTCGGCGAGGGCTTGACACCCTTGCTTGCGGCGCCGCGTATCGGCTCGTTTCTCGGCGTGCCGGATCTTGCAATCAAGGATGAAGGCCGAAACCCGACCTGGTCGCACAAGGACCGCTTCTCGACCATCGCGGTCAGCGTGGCGCGCGCACGCGGCGCGAAGATCGTCGCGACCGCCTCATCGGGAAACGCCGGCGCTTCGCTGGCGGCTTACGCGGCTAGAGCCGGGCTCAAATGCGTCGTCACCACTTTCGCGGACTCCGCCGGCGCGATGCTGGCGCAGATCCGAAAATATGGCGCGACGGTCCTGCCCCTGGTCAGCAAAATGGACCGATGGTCCATGCTGGAACAGGCGTCTGCCCGCTACGACTGGTTCATCGCCTCGCCCTATCACGGTCCAGTCGTCGGCAGCCATCCACTCGGCATCGAGGGCTACAAGACGATTGCCTACGAGATCGTCGAGCAATCGGATGGCACGGCACCGGACTGGTGCGTCCTGCCGGTCTGCTATGGCGATGCATTGTCGGGCGTGTGGGCCGGCTTTTGCGAGCTGTACGCGCAAGGGTCGATCACGCGGCTGCCCCGTCTCGTCGCCGCAGAGGTGCACGGGTCCTTGGCGGACGCCCTCGCCAGCGGCGCCGATGCCTTGAGTGAACGCAAAATGCCCTTCGACAGCCTTGCCGTTTCGATCGGCACCCCGCGCAGCACCTTTCAGGCGCTTAAGGCTCTGCGCGACTCCGGCGGGCACGCCGTCCCCGTCAACAATCACGGGCTGATCGCGATGCAGGAACGGCTTGCGCGGGACGAAGGTATCTTTGCCGAACTGGCGTCGGTCACGCCGCTAATCGCCATTTCGACGCTCAAGGACCAAGGTATCATCGCAGCCACAGACCGCGTCGTGGCCGTCGTGACAGCCAGCGGTCTCAAGGACCTCGATCGGTCCGCTGGATCGAACGAACACGATCAGATCTTCCAGACGACGGACGACGCCTGGCGCTGGCTCGACAGAAGCGGGCTGGATCTCGTTTCATAGATTTTCCACAGCGCCGATAGCCGGCGGCACCTCATCCGGTGCCTGCGCTTTCAGCACATCGTCGAGACTGCGACGCAACCAAAGGAAGCGTGTCCATTGCGTCTCCGCGGCCGGTGCGATTGTCGTCAGCGTCCTCGGCTCAGGCAGTTCCTTGCAGGGCCAGCCAGGCAGGGACCGGAGCCAATCGTCATTGTAGACGGTCTCGACATGGCGATGGCCTTCGTCAGGCATGATGACCGCGACCTGCGCGTCCGGAAGCGTGGTTGCAGCCCATTGCGCCACCAACGCGGCGGCGCCGCTGGTCGGCCCCATGAAGATTCCCTGCTCGCGCAGCAAGCGGTGCGCGGCCATATACGCGGGATAGGCGCCGACCCAATGGATCTCGTCGACAAGTTCATGTCTTACGTTTTTCGGCAGGACGCTGTTGCCTAAGCCCCGCAGCATGCGTTTGCCGACGGGCTGCCCGAACAGAATGCTGCGATGGGTATCGACGGCGAATACCGTCAGATGGGGAAACACCGTTCGCAGAAAGGATGCTGTGCCGCATAGCGAGCCGCCCGTACCGACGCAGCCGACCAGGCAGTCAACCCTGCCCACTGCCCGGATGAAAAGTTCAGCCAGCCGCGCATAGGCGAGCCAGTTACCGGGACTGTCGTATTGGCGGGTCCAGAAGCCGTCCGGCTCCTTGGCCAGGATTTCCTGCAGGAGCTTGAGCCGGCCAGGCTGGTTGCCGTCGCCGCGCGGATCGTCAAGCGCGATGACCGTGGCGCCGATACGCTCCAGGCGAGCTTTGTATTTGGTATCGATCAGTGTTGAAGCGGTGACGAGCGTCAGGCGATAGTCACGCGCCGCCGCGAGCAGCGCCACCGCCATGCCGAACGTGCCGGACGTCGTCTCGACAATATGGGAGCCTGCCTTCAGTTCACCATTCGACGCTGCCCGATCCAGAATGTAGCGGGCCGGCATAAGCTTCATCAGAGGAAAAGCCGCGGCCACGAGATTTGGTGCCAGTCGAGCAAGGCGCGGGGTCTCAAGGTCCCTGAAATAGTCCACATCGAGGCTCACCATGTCCAGCCCTCCGCGTTGACCAGATGGACCTCGACATCCTTGAAGCCGGCGCGTCTTATCTGCTGCGCGACCAGGGCTGCCCGCCGCTTCAGATTCGATGTGAAAAGATCGAAAATCAGACCGAACAACGAACCGCTATGGGCGACTTGCACCCCGCACGCCCCGGCCCACCTGGCGATTTCGGCGATCTCGTCGAAACCCTGCTTCGGCAAGTGCCGTTGACTGATCAAGGCACTGGCCGAGGCGGCGCGTCCGAGAAGATATGGATCCTGAAGACGAACCGCCCGCGCCACCAGCGCCCGAAGCACGCCGAATTCCTGGATTTCGGCACTGTCGTAGCGCGCCGGCGGCAGCTGCAATGTGTCGACGGGAGCGCCGCCATTTGCCTTGAACCCGACCAGAAGCAGCGGCGGCAGCGAGCCTCCGAAATTCTCGATCACCGTGCCTTCGCGTTGCGCGAACAGGACCGCGTGATCGTCGAAGGCGATCGCGTCGCTGGCGCGCTCGGCGGCAACGGCCAGACGCCCGATGCTCGAGGGCCGCAACTGGACCTTGAGGGCTGCGGCGACAGCGCGAATGGAAGCAACAACGTCCGCCGTCGATGAGCCGTAGCCGTGCCCCACAGGAATCGAGCTTCGAAGTGTCAGCTCGCCACCGCCGGTGGCGTTCAAGAAATCGAGCGTGAGCCGCGCGGCTGCCGACGCCTTGACCTTATGATCGGGTTGGACAACGATTGCATCGCCGTCGCTCCTGGAAAAGCTCGCCTCCGATTTCAAGCCGGCAATCGGCAGTGTGACGAGCCCGCGATGAAGGCGCCCGCCATCATCCTTGAAGACGCCCTGGATGAGTTCGCCGTGATGCGCAATCGCCGCTGCCGTCCCCACCGACGACCGCAGCGTTTCTCGGCTCATAAGATCGCCGGCCCCAACCATCCTCATCTCCCCCACGCTTTCTCGCAGCGGAGGAGGATGGCGCCGACGGCTGACATCTGCCCTCAAGGAATTCCGGTATTGACGGCCTTCTATCGAACGAGCCGGCCGGGGATGCGTGATCGATCGTCAGGCGGCGGAGCCAAGGTGCCGCAGCGGCCTGCCGGCCGAAACCGACTGCGCCGCGGCCATGATACCTTGCGCATCGATACCGTAATGCCGGTAGAGATCCGCGATCGTACCGGTCTGGCCAAAATGCTCGACGCCCAGCGCACGCGTGCGATGACCATGCACCGATCCCAGCCAGGCCAGAGTCGCGGGGTGCCCGTCCAACACCGTCACGATGACGCATGAGGCCGGGAGACCGGCCAACAGGCGCTCGACATGACTGGAGGCGCGCGGATGGCCATACTGGCGCGCCCGGGCCGCGGCTGACCATCCGGCGTTCAGCCGATCGGCCGAGGTCACGGCCAGAAGGCCGACATCGCGCCGGTCGCCGGCCATCAACCCCAGCGCCTGTACCGCCTCCGGCGCGACAGCCCCCGAATAGGCGATCACCACGTCAGCGTTCGGCCCAGGTTTGCGCAACCAGTAGGCGCCATCGACGATGTCGCGCGCCAGCTGATCCTCCATCCGCCGGACTGGCTGTTCGATCGATCGTGTGGAAAGCCTCAAATAGACCGAACCTCCGGTCTGTTCACGGAGCCAGGTGTGGGCGTCGGGCTCGCCCTCCCCCGAACGCTGGATGTAGTCGAATGCCCAACGCAGGATGACTGCCAGCTCGTCGGCATAGGCCGGCTCGAACGTCGCCAGGCCGTCCTGCGCCATGCCGATCAACGGCGTGGCGATCGACTGATGCGCTCCGCCTTCGGGCGCCAGCGTCACGCCTGAGGGCGTCGCCGCCAGAACAAAGCGGGCGTCCTGGTAGCAGGCATAGTTGAGCGCATCGAGGCCGCGCTCGATGAAGGGATCGTAGAGCGTTCCGACCGGAAGCAGGCGCTCCCCGTGAAGCGAGTGTGACAAGCCCAGCGCCGAAAGCATCGTGAAAAGGTTCATCTCCGAGATGCCCAATTCGAAATGCTGTCCCGACGGCGAAAACGTCCAGTTGAAGGTAGAGGGTATGCGCTCCTCGCGGAACACGTCCGCCTGCCCGGCGCGCGCGAACAGACCGCGCCTGTTCACCCATGCCCCGAGATTGGTCGACACCGTAACGTCGGGGGACGTGGTAACGACACGGCTTGCAAAGTCGCTGTCCGATTTGGCGATCTCGTGCATCAAAAGCCCGAAACCCTGTTGTGTCGACATCGAGGCCTGGGCGCTGAAGCCGATCCGCGCTGGCACCGGAACAGCAGGGGCTTGGTGGCGACGCGGGACCGCCTGCGCGAAGGGAACCGATGTGAGATAGGACCGGATCGCGGTCTCATCGTATGCGAGGCCCTCGAACAGGTCCCATTCACGCCCCCCGCGGACATTCATGCCCTGTCGCAGCGTTTCCATTTGCGCCGGTGTCATCAGTCCGGCGTGATTGTCTTTGTGGCCGGCCAGCGGCAGGCCGAAGCCCTTGATCGTATAAGCGATGAAGCAGGTCGGACGATCATGCCCGCGCGCTTCCTCGAAGGCATCGATGATGCTCGCCAGATCGTGGCCGCCGAGATTTGCCATCAGGGCGGCAAGCTCTTCGTCGCTGCGCTTCTCGATCAAGCGGGTGACCGGTCCCTGGTCACCGAGGTCGTCCAGAAGGCGCCTGCGCCATGCAGCGCCGCCCTGGAAGGTCAGCGCGGAATAGAGCTGATTGGGGCATGCATCGATCCACGACCGCAGCTTTTCGCCGCCCTCTTCCTCGAAGGCGGCCTGTTGCAATGTCCCATGTTTCAGGATCACCACATCCCAGCCGAAGTTGCGAAAGATGGATTCGAAACGCTGCCACAGGCCTTCGCGCACCACCGCGTCGAGACTCTGCCTGTTGTAGTCGACAACCCACCAGGTGTTGCGCAGGCCGTGCTTCCAGCCTTCGAGAAGCGCCTCGAATATATTGCCTTCATCCATTTCGGCGTCGCCGAGAAGAGCGACCATCCGACCCTCCGGCTGGTCCGCATTCCAGCCTTTTGCCGCGACATAATCCTGGACCAGCGAGGAGAACAGGGTCTGCGCCACGCCCAGTCCAACCGAACCGGTCGAGAAATCGACATCGTCGATATCCTTGGTTCGGGACGGATAGGACTGCGCGCCGCGATAGCCACGAAAATTCCGCAGCTGCTCAAGCGTCTGCTTGCCGAACAGATACTGGATGGCATGGAAGACTGGGCTGGCATGCGGCTTGACGGCAACGCGGTCCTGCGGCCTCAGAATCTGGAAATAGAGCGCCGTCATCAAGGTCGAGGCGGACGCCGACGACGCCTGGTGGCCCCCGACTTTGAGGCCGTCCTCCGCCCCTCGGACATGATTGGCGTGATGGATCATCCACACAGCCAGCCACAGAACCTTGCGCTCAAGCTCGGAAAGGATCGTCATCGTCGGCTCCTGTGAAATCGCGGCTCAACGATAGCTGCCTCGATCTTCCGAATGTGACTATTCTTGCCCAAACAGATCGATGATATTGGCTCACGCAGCCAATAGTCACGCCTAAACGGGGGAAACATGCCAAATCCGGCGCTTGACGCAATCGACCTGAAGATCATCGCCGCGCTACAGAAAAACGCCAAGGCGACGACGAACGATCTCGCCGAAGCCGTCGGTCTTTCGCCCTCGCCTTGCGCGCGGCGCGTCAGGCTCCTGGAGAGCGCCGGGGTCATCAAAGGCTATACCGTGGTCGTCGACCAGAAGAAGCTTGGCCTGCCGATCAGCGCCTTCGCCTCGATCAAGCTTGAACGGCAACGCGAGGACGATCTCGACCGCTTCTCGCAAGCCGTGCTGCGTTGGCCGGAGGTTCTCGACTGTTATCTGATGACCGGCCAGCGCGACTACCTGATGCGCATCGTGGTGCGCGACCTCGAGGCTTATGAGCGGTTCATCAAGGACAAGCTGACGCGGCTGGACAACATCGCTTCCATCGAAAGCAGCTTCGCGCTCGGCCAGGTCAAGCGCTCGGAAGTCTTGCCTATCTGATCGGCCGGGTATTCTGCGTCGGTCATCGCGCCCGGCGGCTGGAAGCGAGATTGGGGGCCGCGTCA
The DNA here is from genome assembly GCF_006439515.1 of Mesorhizobium sp. B3-2-1. Taxonomy (NCBI): domain Bacteria; kingdom Pseudomonadati; phylum Pseudomonadota; class Alphaproteobacteria; order Hyphomicrobiales; family Phyllobacteriaceae; genus Mesorhizobium; species Mesorhizobium sp. B3-2-1. Next base: position 29,630 of record NZ_VFTI01000036.1, read on the forward strand.
ACTCGACCGCCATTCACGCACAAATGTAATGCCCTCGCACTACGAGCGAGAGCGCCTCTCATTACTGCGCTCGCAATATTATGTACATATTTTGTACATCTATATTGACGACTTGGCGCTCGTCAACGTAGCGTTGAGCGGCTGAGGCGGAACGCCTGCGCGCAACTCAATCTCACGGGAGGACTGCACGATGAAATTTCGAGCCCGATCGGCCGCCATTGGCCTGGCCTGCATCGCCTATGCCGCGATTGTTGGATCTGTTCTACCGGCCGCGGCGGAAACGACGAAAGAACGCGTCTTGAAGGAAGGAAGGATCGTCATCGGCATCCATAACCGTTCGCCATGGGGCTACAAGAAGGAAGGAACCGGCGAGTTGCTCGGCTGGCATCCGGACCTGCTTAGAGCGGCGTTCGCCGATCTCGGCGTCAAGCAGATCGACTTCGAGGTCACCGAGTTCGGCGCATTGATCCCTGGCTTGATGGCTGGGCGTTTCGATGCCGTGGCGTCCGGCTTGTCGATAACGCCTCCGCGATGCCAGCAGGTCGCCTTCGGCGCTCCCGACCTGAGGTCGGACGACGCGGCGATCGTACTCGCCGGCAACCCCAAGGCGATCCATAGCTATGCGGATCTTGCCAATAAATCCGACACGATCATGGGCGGCGGCCGCGGCAGCAACGTCATCCAGAACGCCATCGCCGAGGGCGTCCCTGGGGATCGCATCCTGCAGTTTCCCGACATCGAGACCAACATCGCGGCACTGCGTGCCGGCCGCATCGACGCCGCGGTATTTTCTTCGCCGACGGTGATCGGGCTGCTTGCCGGCAAAAAGAGCCCCGATCTGGAACGCGCCAGCCCATTCACGACCGACGAGAAGTCGATCAGCTACATCGCGATCGCGTTCAGGAAAGACGATGGCGACCTGCGCGACCTTTACAATCAGGGGCTGGCCAAGGTCATGTCCAACGGCACGATCGCCACCATCATGGCGAAATACGGATTTGGCCCCACGGAAAACGTGCCGCCAGGATTGACGACGTCGCAGTTGTGCGGAGCCGCCAACTGACCGGGTCAGCAACAAAAGCCGTCTGACATCAACAGGACCGGGTTGCGCGCCGCGCGAGTTCGCGCGTCGGCCGACAGGGCCTCACATCACTATCGTTCCGGATCGCTGGACGGCGCGACGTCTTCGGGGATTTCTTGCCGCAAGCTCGGCCCCTTGGCCAGGCGCCTGCCAAGCGCGGAAACGAAAGCTTCATAACGCTCGCTTGCCTTGGCGCGCGCTGCCTGGGCCATCGGTTCAGGCAGAGCGGGCGTGGTCGCCAGCCAGAAGCGGACGAATACCGCCAAGGTTTCAATGGAGATGCCGACATCGCGCTCCAGCCGCGCGATCCGGCGGTCGATCCGGTCGAGACGCTTGGAGATCGCCGCCTCGCGTTGCGCGTCGGCATCCGGAGAGAGGAAAGAGGCGATCGCCGCTTCAGCGATGAGCGACTGCGAGCGATCGCGCCGGGCAGCATATTCGAGGAGCGCCGCCATCACCGCAGGGTCAAGATAGACGGAAATCTGCACCTTTTTCTTGCTTGCCGCCACAGTCGTCACAGCTCCATGCCGTCGTTCGGATCGAGCGCGATCTGACGCGCCACGCCCCGAACAAAGCGAGCCATCCGGCTGCTGCTCGCAGCCAGATCATCGGCCTCGTCAGGCGCGTCGATCTCGAATTCGTTGACGAGCGGTGGCTCCGCCACAGCCCCGAGAAGGGGATCGAGTTCGGGCTGACGTCGCAGCTCGGACTCGGTCGATTCCTGCTGGGTTTTCGCCATGACAGTTGCGGCTCCCGTATCCGGTGGCGGAAGCGGCAATGGAAGCGCCGTCCAATCGTCAGGCTCCGGCTCGGCTCGAGCCGTGACAGACGGTGGCTGCAGAATGCGCTCCCGCAACCGCGGGTCTTCGAAATAGCGCGCCTTCTTGGCCCGGATCGGCGGGATACCAGCCAGCATGACGATTTCATCGCCGGCCGGCAGTTGCATGATCTCGCCTGGTGTCAGCAATGGCCGCGCCGTCTCTGAGCGCGAAACCATGAGATGACCAAGCCATGGCGAGAGCCGGTGACCGGCATAGTTCTTCATCGCCTTCAGTTCGGTTGCCGTGCCAAGGGCATCAGACACACGTTTGGCGGTACGCTCGTCGTTGGTCGCGAAGCTGACGCGCACATGGCAGTTGTCCAGTATCGAATTGTTCGGCCCGTAGGCCTTCTCGATCTGGTTGAGGGACTGCGCGATCAGGAAGCTTTTCAGCCCGTAGCCGGCCATGAAAGCGAGCGCCGACTCGAAGAAGTCGAGCCTTCCGAGCGCCGGGAATTCGTCGAGCATCAGAAGCAAGCGATGACGATCCGTCCTGGCCTGCAGATCCTCGGTCAGACGGCGGCCGATCTGGTTGAGGATGAGACGGATCAGCGGTTTGGTGCGACTGATGTCGGAGGGTGGGACAACGAGATAGAGCGTCGCCGGACGAGCGTCGGCGACCAGGTCAGCGATGCGCCAGCCGCAGGCGCGGGTCACCTCGGCCACCACAGGATCGCGATAAAGCCCGAGGAAGGACATCGCGGTCGAAAGCACGCCGGAGCGTTCGCTGTCGGACTTGTTCAACAACTCACGGGCCGCGCTGGCGATGACTGGGTGCGGACCGCCCTCCCCCAGATGCGGCATCGTCATCATGGCTGCCAAGGTCGACTCGATCGGCCGCTTCGGATCGGACAGGAATGCCGCGACGCCGGCCAGTGTCTTATCCGGTCCGGCATAGAGCACATGCAGAATCGCGCCGACCAAGAGCGCATGGCTCGTCTTTTCCCAATGATTGCGCCGTTCAAGCGAGCCCTCGGGATCGACCAGGATATCGGCGATGTTCTGAACGTCGCGGACCTCCCATTCACCGCGGCGAACCTCGAGCAAGGGGTTGTAAGCGTCCGATCTCGCATTGGTCGGATCAAACAGCAGCACCCGTCCGTGGCGGGCGCGGAAGCCGGCGGTGAGGCTCCAGTTTTCGCCCTTGATGTCATGGACGATCGCCGAGCCAGGCCAGGTGAGCAGAGACGGCACGACGAGGCCGACACCCTTTCCCGAACGCGTCGGTGCAAAGCAAAGCACATGCTCGGGCCCATCGTGGCGCAGGTAGTGAGACCCATAGCGGCCCAGCACCACGCCGTCGGGGGCGAGCAGGCCCGCCGCCTGCACCTCGCTTTTCTCGGCCCAGCGCGCGGAGCCATAGGTCTCGACCTTCGTCGCCTCGCGTGCACGCCACAGCGACATGCCGATCGCCACGGCGATCGCGATGAAGCCGCCCGAAGCGGCAATCAGACCGCCACGCGCGAAGATGCCAGGCGCGTAGGTATCGTAGAAATACCACCACCAGAAGATGGCAGGCGGATAATAGATTGGCATGCCGCCGATGACGAACCATGGCGCCCCCAGCCGCTCCTGATAGCCGAGCTGCCAAGCCGACCATTGTGTCGAGGCCCAGATCGTGACGAGCACGATCAGGAAGACGAGGACGATCTGCCCCCAAAGGACTTTTGTTCCCGACATTCGTTTCTCCTTGTGCCGAGAGGCCGGCAGGTGGATGCGAGATTCAACAGCCGGCTCACACCGATCGTGTCACGTCGCGCTGCCGGCAAAGAAGACAGGGGATCGGCAATCCGAGATTCCAGAAATCTATGTGAGAGGGGCCACACAAGCCGAGCCGGGCTTGCGAGAGAAACTCCAAACGGCACCGCCGTTGCCGCGAACGACGCCGGAGACGTGGTTGCCAAGACGCCGCTCGACGCCGATCTGCAAAAGCTCATCGCGCCACGATTCGCATTCGCGCCAGGCCGAGCCGCGTGCCGGACAAGATCGTCGCCGCCACCGACATCCCGCGCGCCAGATCGGGCAACACCACCGAACTCGCGGTGCGCGACGTCGTGCATGGCCGCGCCATCAAGAACAAGGAGGTGCCGGCCAACCCGGAACCGCTCGAGCTGTTCAGGAGCCCGCCGCGGTTGGTTGATACACGGGCGAGCCGTGCTCGGTCTCTGGTTTTGCCTCTCCTCGAAGCACAGGAGCACATCGTCAAATAGAAAATGACGACCAGATGGTCGACGGAGCTTGTCAAACGCCCCGGATAGCTCAGCAAGCTGAGCGCAGCAGGAAGCCAGGCACCTTTCTGTATCGGAACGAGAGACTGCCTGGTCAGCGGAGCGCCCGAAGGTCTATCCAGTCGCCGGAGGCGCCTTCGTTCAGCTCATAAGGCGCCGGCCTGGTAAAGTTCGATCGGAAGTCCATCCGGATCGGCGATGAAGGTAAACAGGCGCCCCGTGTAGGGGTCTGTTCGGATTGGCTCCACGTCAACGTCTCGCGACCGAAGCAGCCCGGCAGTTGCCTCGACCGACGCGACCACGAATGCAATATGTCTTAATCCGCAGGCCTCGGGCCTGCTGGGCCGGCTCGGCGGATCCGGGAAACTGAATAACTCTATCTGGACGAGGCCATGACGCAGGTCGCACTTCCAAGACCGCCTTTCGGGGCGCCAGTTTTCGGCGAGAATGACGAAATCAAGCTTGCTCGTGTAGAACTGCTTGGACGTCTCGTAGTCGCTGCAGATGATTGCGACATGGTGGACAGCCAGGAGCATCACATTGGCCTCGCGTAAGCGTCGACAACGCGTCGCTGGCAGAATCGCATCGGTATGGCTTGGGCGCAACTAAGTGCCGACACCGGCCTTGCCGGCTTGGGCGAGCATCTCCACAAATCGCGTCACCTTGGGCGGACGGAAACGGGCGGCCGGATACACAGCATGGATGCCGCCGGAGGGTAGGGTCCAGCCGGGTAAAAGGGGTACCAGCCGGCCGGCCGCCACGTGGTCGCCCAGAGCAAAGTCTGGAAGGATGGACATACCGGCGCCGGCCAGGGTCGCCTCCAGAACGGCCGGCGTGGCGTTGATTGTCAGCCCAAGCTTCATCCGCACTGTGCGCCGATCGTGTTCACCTCGCGTGAAACGCCAAGCGAGCGGCTCTTTCAGCGCGACATTCGCGATGAAGGGCAGGTCGGATAGATCCTCGGGTTCGGCGCGCGATAGGCTCCGTGCTAAATCAGGCACCGCAACGAGAAACTGTTTGAAGGAACCGATCCTGCGTGCCTGACGACTCGAGTCCGTTAGCCAGCCCGCGCGGATCGACAGATCAATCTGGTTCGCGATCAGATCGATCCTGGTGTCCGAAAGCATCAGGTCGACGCGACATGCCGGATAGGTACGACAGAACCGGGCTGCAAGCGGCGCGATGGTGGTGGTGCCATAGTCATTCGGCGCAGTGACCCGCAGAACTCCCATTGGCTGAGCGTTTGTTTGGGCAAGCTCGTCGACGGCCGCCTCGGCCTCCCGCAGAATCATCGCGCATCGCGCGTGAAGCAGCCGGCCTGCCTCGGTCGGCTCAACCCGCCGGGTCGTGCGAAGCAGAAGGCTTGTCTTCAGTTCCTGTTCAAGTCGCGCCACCTGCTGGCTCACGACAGTTTTGGTGATGCCGAGACGCTCCGCCGCTCGTGTGAAGGAAGCTGCCTCCACCACCGCGGCGAAATAGGCCAGCCTATTGAGGTTGATCGCTTCCATGGTCGTCGCTCCGCAGGATTGTGTGTCTATAGCTTACATTGAATTCAATTCATCGGGATTTATCGACCAATAAAGACAATGCATCTTGCGCATCGAGTTCAGCCACCGGCTGATCTGCCCGGCATTCGAAGGGTCCCCCGCATGACGACGGCGAAAATGTTTCCGGCTATCGGCCACGTCCATGAGGCCCGCTTCGGCGAACTCGCGTTTCATTTGAGTTCGATAGCGACGGGGAAACCATGCGGTTTGCCCCTGAACAAATGGACGACTTCGCCAAGGCGGAGGCCGTGACCTATCGCGCAATCGCCATTCGGCAGGGCGTGTTCATGGTGGCCTGGATTGAGGCTGACGGAACGACCGTGACCCACCTCGAGGATTTCGAGAATGGGGCCGTCCACACCAACATCACCAGGCCCGACCGCAGCTTCCTCAATTTGTCCTGCACTTGGGCCCGGTTGACGTAGTCCTGGCCTCGAGCGCGCAGACCGATTTCTTTGCCCATCACAAAAAGGAGTTTTCAAAATGCTCACCAGGAGACAGATCATGAAAAGTTCCGTTGCTATCGCCGCCGCCGCTTTTGCTCCCGCCGATATCGGCCGCGCCGCCGGAACCGGACCCGCCTGGAAGCACTTTCCTGCCGGCCAGAACGGCTTCTTCCGAGCTCCGGTGTTACTGTCGGGATCGATCGAAGCGCTGCTGATCGACGGTGGCTTCACCTACCCCGACGGCCGGGCGCTTGCCGATGCGATCAAGGCGACCGGCAAGAAGCTGACCACCATCTACATCAGCCAGTCGGATCCCGACTACTACTTCAGCCTCAAGCCGGTTCGCGAGGCCTTCCCCGACGCCAAGGTGATCGCGTCTTCCGAAACGCTTGCCGCGATCAAGGGCAATGTGGACAAAAAGCTGGCCGTCTGGGGTCCTCAGCTGAAGGAAAATGGCCCGCAGACCTTGGCTGACATCGTCCTGCCGGAAGCGTTCGATGGCGATGAGCTGACCATCGATGGCGAGACGGTGACGATCGTGGCGGCCGAAGGTCTGCCCAATCGCCGCTACCTCTCGGTGCCCTCGCTTAAGGCGGTGTTCGGCGGCGTCATGATCTTCTCCGGCGTGCACGTCTGGGTAGCCGATACCCCGACGAAGGAAGAGCGCGCCGCCTGGATCGCCAATCTCGACAAGATCGCCGCCATCAAACCCGCCGTCGTCGTTCCGGGGCACATGACACCCGAAGCGGCAACCGACATTTCGGCCGTCGAGCACACGAAGACTTACCTGCTTGCCTTCGAAGAGGAACTGGCCAAGGCCGCGGACGCCGCGGCGCTCAAGGCGGCCATGGAAGCCCGCTTCCCCAACCTCGGCATGGGAGTGGCCCTCGACATCGGCGCCAAGGTCGTCAAAGGCGAAATGAAGTGGGGCTGAGGTGAGCCCCAACCTGATCTGAACCGGAGTGCCCTCAGTGTCCTCCGGCGGGAACGGCCGTGATTTGCTGGCCCTTGCGCCATCCGGCGGCGCGACGGAAGGCGTGCACAGGGCGGCGATGGTCGGCCCTGACCGTCGCTTGATCGGCACGCTGTCCGTGGCCTCGCCGGCCTCACGCGTCGACGACGCGGCCGCGGCCAGCCGAGGCGAGGCTACTATCAAGGCGGCGCGGCTGATTCCAGCCCGCCTCGCTGGCGAAGCATGAACATATCTGCGTTTGCGGCGGGTATGATTAGCATGTTAAGTTAAATGATGGCTGCGTCGGCTCCTGCCGATGCGCCGCAATCCCGCGACAAGACGGGAGACCACCCGGAGGAGGAGACTGTATGCATGCTACCACCCGCCATATGAGCGTCGCCGACGGCGAGGCTTTCCTGTCCGCGTCGCGGATGCTGTTCGGCCCGATCACCCAGCGCTTCTCGCGCGGCGACGCGCCGTCCCTGCCCAAGCTGGTCTCGGTCAATCTCGGCTCCTGCCGGCTCTCCGAGATCAAGGCCAAGTCGCATCTGGTGGTCAGCGACCGCGTCTTCTGGCGCAGTTTCGATCCCGACTCGATCAAGATCCTGATGCAGCTCAGCGGCCGCAGCCGCTTTGAACAGCAGCAGGTCGCGGTCGATCTCGGCCCGCGCGCGGCGATCATCTACGATCCGCTACGCAGCTATTCCCTGCAGAACCTCAGTGATGTCGACCAGCTCATCCTGCAGGTGCCGCGCTCAACCTTCGGCCATGAGACGCTGGCGCGCCTCTCGGCGCCGGTGCCGTTGCCCGGGGAGGACGACAGCCTCACCCATATCGTCTCCGGCCTGATGCAGATGGCGATCGGCACCGCGCACAAGCTCGACGAGGCCGGCTGCCGCCGCGTCGGCGAAAGCCTGATCCAGCTCGTCAACGGGCTGATCCAGGCCAAGCCGATGGCGCCGGACTTCCGCCGCTCGCCGCTGGAAGCGCTGCGCGAGCGTATCGTTGCTTACATCGACGCCAACCTCGCCCGCAGCAATCTCTCGGCCGAGGACATAGCCCGCCACATGGGCTGCTCCCGCCGCTACCTGCACCGCGCCTTCGAAGGCGAAGGCATGACATTGGAACGTTTCGTCTGGGACAGGCGGCTGGAGCGCAGCAAGGAGGAGCTTTTGTCCCCTTCCCGGGCCGCAGCCTCGATTTCGGAAATCGCCTTCGCCTGTGGGTTCAATTCCAGCGCGCATTTTTCAAGGGCGTTCAAGAGCAAGTATGATGTCGCGCCGAGGGAGTTGAGGGAGAGGTTAAGGACGGTGGTGCATTAGGCGCGTGGGTCTGAACGGCGGAGTTCGGGCGCTGCATTCATCGGGAAGCTTATTGCCTACGCCAGCTTTGCCTTGCCCGCAAAGCTGCGCATCAGCCCCTTCGGCAGAAACAGCATCGCCAGGATGATGGTCAGCCCCGAGATCACCGGGTGATAGTCGGGCACCACAATGCGCGCGAGGTCGAAGACGGCGTACATGACCAGCGCGCCGAGGATGGGACCGAGCAGCGTGCCGGTGCCGCCGACCACCGTCATCATCAGCGGCAGCAGCATCCAGTCGAGATCGAAGACCGAGTCCGGGCCGACATGGAAGATGTAGAAGGTGTAGAGGCTGCCGGCGACGCCGGCGATGAAAGCGCTGCTGGCGAAAGCCGCGACCTTGACCTTCAGGACATCGATGCCGTTGGCCGACGCAGCCATCTCGTCGTCGCGCACCGCGATCAGCGCCAGCCCATAGCGTGAGCGCATCAGAGCGCGGATGGCGAGCGCGGTGGCGACCATCAGCCCGAGCGCGACCCAGTAATGCGGACGCAGCGTGTCGAACAGGCCGGCGGGCGCGACGATGCCGAAGGCGCTGCCGGTGAAGTCGCCGCCATTGACGAACAGCACCTTGACGATCTCGCCGAAGCCGAGCGTGCCCAGCGCGAAATAGTCGCCGCGCAGCTTGGACAGCAGCGGCAGGCCGATGATGGCGGCGGCAAGGGCCGCCACCACGCCGCCCAGCGCCATGGTCACCGGATCGAAATAGTAGATGCCGGGGTGCGTGTCATAGAGCGAGCCCCAGATATAGTTGCCGGTCCACACGATGGCGGTGGTGTAGGCGCCCAGCCCGAAGAAGGCGTGGCTGCCGAGACTGATCTGGCCGCCGTAACCGGCCACAAGGTTCCAGCTCTGCGCCATGATGGCGTAGAGGAAGACGAAGAACAGGAACGAGAAATAATAGGCGTCGACAGCACCGGGCAGGAACGGCAGCAGCGCGAGCGCCGCGACGACTACCATGGCGATCCATTTGAAGGCGTTGCTCATTTCTCAAGCCTTCTTGTAGGGCCGGCTGAACAGGCCTTCCGGCTTGAACATCAGCACGGCCAGGAACACGCCGTAGGCGATGGCGTTTGTCCAGCCGCCCGAGATGAAGAACTGGACATAGGCTTCGATCAGGCCAAGCAGGATGCCGCCGGCGAGCGCGCCGGTGACGTTGCCGATGCCGCCCAGCGCCAGCGCCACCAGCGCTTTGAGGCTGAAGATGAAGCCGGCGAACGGGTTGAACGGAAAGGTGGTTGCCACCGCGACGCCGGCCGCACCCGCAAGCGCGATGCCGATGGCAAAGGCGATGGAGTTGACGCGGTGCGGGCTGATACCCATCAGCGTCGCCGCGTCCATGTCTTCCGAAGCCGCGCGCACCGCCTTGCCGACAATGGTCTTGCGCAGGAAGAGCATCACCAGCCCGGTGCCGGCGAGCGCGATCAGGAAGCCCGTAGAGCGGGTAAACGAGGTGCGCACGCCGAGCAGCTCAATGCCGGTCGCCGTATAGCTCGTCACCACGCCGGCGGTGTTGCCACCCCAGACCACGGTCATCAGGTTCTGGACCAGGAACATCAGGCCGACGGCGATCAGCAGCGAAACGTTGCGGTCTTCCTCGGCGGCCGCCTTGCGGAACAGGCCCTGATACATCAGCCATCCGACGCCGAGCCCGACAGGCACGACGATGAGCAGCGACAGGAACGGGTCGATGCCAAGGCCGTAGAACAGCGTCCGCACGAAATAGGCGGCCAGAATGATCATCGCGCCCTGGGCAAGGAAGATCAGCCGCATGGTGCCGAAAATCAGGCTCAGGCCAACGGCGGCGACGCCGTACATGGCGCCGCCGAGCGCGCCGTTGAGCGAGAGCTGGAGCAGGATGTCGGGAGGGGGCAGTTTGAACATCTGATCTACTCCAACACGCCCATATAGGCTTTCTGGATTTCGGGATCGGCGATCAGCTCGGCGCCGGTGCCCTGCATGGCGAGCGAGCCGGTCTGGAGCACGAAGGCATAGTCGGCGACCTTCAGCGCCTGGTGGATGTTCTGCTCGACGAGCAGGATGGTGACGCCCTGGCCGTGCAAGGTCTGGATGAGCGAAAACATCTGCTGCACGACCAGTGGGCTGAGACCCAGCGACGGTTCGTCAAGGATGAGCAGCGACGGCTCCGACATGGTGGCCCGCGCGATCGCCAGCATCTGCTGCTCGCCGCCCGAGAGCGAACCGGCCTTCTGGTGGACGCGCTCCCTGAGGCGCGGAAACAGCGCATAGGCCTTGTCGAGCAATTCCTTGGTGCGCGGCCGCGCCTTGGGCTGGAAGGCGCCGAGCTCGAGATTCTCCAGCACAGTCATCTGGCGGAACAGGCCGCGGCCTTCCGGCACATGCGCGATGCCCATGGAGGCAATCTCCTGCGGCGCCTTGCCGACCAGCGATTGGTCGGCCAGCTTGATATCGCCGCTTTTCGGCTTGAGCAGCCCAGAGACGGTCCTGAGCAGCGTCGTCTTGCCGGCGCCATTGGCGCCGACGATGGCGACAATGGTGCCGGGGTCGACATGGAGCGAGACGCCCCACAGCGCGCCGACGTCGCCATAGGCGACCTGGAGATCGCTCACTTCAAGCAGCCGGTTCGCCAAGATAGGCCTCTATGACTTTGCGGTTCTGGGTGACTTCGCGCGGCGAGCCGTCGGCGATCTTTTCGCCATGGTCGAGCACGATGACGCGGCTGCAGACTTTCATGATGGCGTCGACCTTGTGCTCGACCCAGAGCATCGAAAGACCACGCTCGGCGCGCACGCGGCGAATGACGTCGACCATGCGCTGGATCTCGGTCGGGTTGAGGCCAGCCATCGGCTCGTCGAGCAGCAGCAGCGCCGGGTCTGACGCAACGGCGCGCGCGATCTCCAGCATGCGGCGGTCGGAAAGGGTCATATGCGCAGTGCGTATGTCGCGCCGGGCGGTGAGGCCGACCAGTTCGAGCGCGGCGTTCGCCGCTTCGGTCGCATGCTTGACGCGCCCCCCTGCCCCGTAGACGGCGCCAACCATGACGTTCTCGAAGGCGGTCATGGTCAGGAAGGTGCGCACCAGCTGGAAGGTGCGGGCGATGCCAAGCCTGGAGATGCGGTGCGGCGCGATACCGGTGATGTCGTTGCCGCGAAACAGCACCCGCCCTTGTGTCGGCGCATAGATGGCGGTGATGACGTTGAACAGCGTCGACTTGCCGGCGCCGTTGGGGCCGATCAGCCCGATGAGTTCGTTGGGGCCGACGGCGATGTCGACATTGTTGAGCACGACGAGCCCGCCGAACCGCTTCTGGACCGCCTCGAGGCGAAGCAGGATTTCGTCAGGCTGCATCGTGTTTCCGTTTCTCCAGTGGACGTGATTGGGTGGCAAGCTGTCGGCTTTGCGCCGCCCTGCGGCCAGCCCTTTCTCCCCCTCGCTATACGGGGAGAAATGCCCGGCAGGGCAATGGGCAGCGTCGACGCCCCTAGGGGTGCTTCCCCTTGCGAGCGCCCTGCCCCTCGCCTGTCAGCGCTTGTCCCAGGCCGGGGCCGGCTTGTAGGTCCAGGTGCCGTCCGGATAGATGAGCTGATGCTTGCCCTGCCACCATTGCGTGGCGACGCTCGGGATCAGCGCGAAGCCGGTCTCGTCGAACTTCAGGTCGCCGACCACGGTGTCCTTGAACTCCTGGCCGAAGATCGCGTCATGGATCGCCGATGCATCGGTGCTGCCGGCCTTCTCGATCGCCTGCGCCAACACTTGTGCATTGGCATAGAAGGCGCCGACGGTGACGGAGTCCTTCTTGTACTCAGCCTCGTAGCGTTCGCCGAGTTCCTTGGCGCCCTTGTAGGGGTAGCTCGCCGACCAGAAGCCGTCGGTCATGATGTAGTCGGAGTCCGGTCCCAGCGCTTCATGGAATTCGCCGGTCCAGGTGCCTTTCCAGCCGTGGAAATATGGTACGGAGAAGCCGAGTTCCTTCATTTGCCTGAGCAGCGTGATGGTGTCGGCAGGCGAGCCGAAGACCAGCATGGCGTCGACATCGGCGGCCTTGAGCTTGGTGATCAGCGCCGAATAGTCGGTGGCGCCGATCGCCCACGGATCGTCGACGGCAAAGGTGTAGCCGTATTTCTTCGCCGCCGCCTGGAAGGCGCCGCCAAAGCCCTTGCCGTCAGGCGAATCTTCGGTGACCAGGGCCGGGTGCTTCGGCTTCTCCCCGGCCGGGAGTTTGTCCCAGACCTCGAACGGCACCTCGGCGCCGGGACCAGGATGGAAGAAGAACAGCGCCGAGTATTTGAGCTTCAACGGCTGCCATTCGAACGGGAAGGCCGTCGTGATCATGTAGAACTTCTTGTACTTCTCGGCGACGATGGCGCCGGCGATGTTCATCGGCCCGGAATGGGTCGACAGCAGAGCATCGACCTTCTGCACCTTGATCAGGTTTTCAAGGGCCGACGCCACCTTGCCTTCGGAGCTTTCGTCGTCGGCAACGACGAGGCGCACCGGCAGCTTCTTGCCGGCGGACTTGACCATGATGCCGCCGGCCTTGTTGATGTCGGCGACGGCCTGCTCATAGGCCCATTTCTGCTCCTTGCCGTCGCCGGCCAGCGGCCCGGTCAGCGAGATCGGCGCGCCGATCACGATTTCGGTGTCGCCGGCATTAGCGGCGACCGTGCCGGCGGCACTGAGCGCGGTGGACAGCAACAGGCCGGCCAGCATTCCCTTCAAAGTGATTTCCATTCCATCCTCCCAGGTTCATCGGGCCAACGCATCAGGGCGAGGCCCGCATTCACAGCGCCAGTGCTTCAGTCCATCGCGGCTGCCACCAGCTTGGTGTCGGTGAACTGCTCGAAGCTGACGGCCTTGCCGTCCTGCATTTCCCAGACATGGACGACCCGCGCCGACATCGCCTTGCCTGTCTTTTTGTAGATGCCCGAATAGGTGCCGATGCCGACGATGGTGCTGTCGCCGTCGACCAGTTTGTCGACCTTCAGCGCATAGCCCTCCCACTCCTCGCCGATACGCCTGAAGACGCCTGATATGATGGCGTCGGCACCGACATAGGTTCCGGCATAGGGGAAGCCCGCCATTTCGGTCCACGCCGTCTTGTCGGTGACCGGTCCCATCATTGCCGCCAGATCCTTGGCGTCGGAGCCGGCGTAGTGCGCCTTTATGACTTCGTAGTTCCTGCTACTCATGATGCTGATCCCAATGCTCAAACCGGTTCCTGGCCCGGGTCGTAAACGGCCCTGGATTTCTTCTCGATGAAGGCGCCGGCGGGCTTGTTCTCGACCTTGCCCTGGCTGGTGACGCCGAGGAACTTGCCGGTCGAGCGCATCGTGTCCCAATTGTAGAAAAACAACGAAGCGACCGGGATGATGAACTCGCGGAAGCCGAAGACATAAAGCCTGTCGTCGAACTTCCAGGTGGTCGCGAGATCGACGTCGCCATGGCCGCGCTGGATGCCGACGAGGTTCTGCCAGGCATAGCGTTCAGAGCTCAGATAGATGTGCTCGTAGACGTGGTTGGGGCTGTATGTGTAGTGCGCGGTCAGACCGATCAGATCGCGCGTCGGCGCCGGTTCGGCACCGGCAGCCGGAACCGAGGGATCGCCGAGCACACCTGCAGAATAGACCTGCGCGACGCGCGGCTCGCCGGGCGCCTCGCCGGGCTCGCGAACCCGCTCGCGCACCGAAAGCACACGCCGCGTTTCGATGTCGACGATAAAGGCCTCGTCTTCTGTCAGCCGCGTGGCGAAAACCATGTTGATGAAGAAGACTTGCGGCGCGACTTCCAGCGCCTCGTACCAGTCGGCGCCGGCATCGCTGCCTTCGCTCCAGGCCACGGTATTGGCCGACGTGAAGGCGAGGTCGATGACGCGGCCGGTGTTCAGCGTGATCTTGAAGGTCTGGCCGCGCAACGCGTCCGTCGTCGGCAGACGGTTGGTGGCGATGCCGGCGGCGAAATCGTCGAAGTGCTTCCAGTCGGCAGGTCTGTTCTGGTCGTTCATGGTACCCTCCACATCAATCGACGAAAGCAAGCGTCGGCAGGTCGACGACGGTGGCGCCGCCATCGATGGTCAGGATCGAACCGTTCATCATCGCCGCCTCGTCCGAGGCAACGAAGCAGATGACGTTGGACACTTCCTCCGGCGTCGCCGGGCGGCCGAGCGGCACGTCCCTGGTCACCAGGCGATAGGCTTCCTCGATGGAGCCGAGCCCATGTCTTTCGATGACGAACTGCATCTGCTCGTCGGCCATGTCGGTCGCCACCCAGCCGGGGCAGATGATGTTTGTGCGCACGCCCTGGCGGCCATAGTCGCGCGCCAGCGATTTGCCGAGGCCGACGCAGGCGTGCTTCATGGTAACGTAGCCGGCCGCCGCCGGGCCGGCGAACAGGCCGGCGATCGACGCGACGACGACGATGTTGCCCTTCTGCGCGATCAGGTCCGGCAGGCACTCGCGGGCACAGACGAAAGTGGTGTCGAGGTTGAGGCGCGTCGCCAGCGCCCAGGTCTCGTCGCTCATCGACACGGTTGGGCCGACGCCGTGGCCACCGGCATTGGCGACGAGAATGTCGACCGGTCCGAATTTGTCATGCACTTGCGCAAGGGCCGCGCGCACGGATTTGGCGTCGGCGGCATCGCCCTGCACCACCAGCCCGCCAATATCCCTGACAACGGCTTCGAGCGGCTCGCGCCTCCGGCCCATCAGCACCACCCTGGCGCCGTCGGCGGCCATGCGGCGGGCGACGGCCGCGCCGATGCCGGTGCCGCCACCGGTGATGAATGCCGTCTTGCCGGAAAATCTCATTGGTCCATCCCGATTGGTGCCGTCGTGCCGGCTACGGGCCGGTCTTTGCCATATGCCGATCTTGTTCAGGGATAGTGCGCCGGAGCCGTTCCGCAGTCTTGTCCGAGTGGGAACTTTGTTTTGACTGAATGCGCACTCCAGAACCGACTTGCTAAGCGCCGCGCGACATCTGAGCCGCGCGGCGGCCACCACAGGAACGACTGTAGTGACCTACTTCTTGATCGCTTCCAGATCGATGGCGATCTCGACATCCGGGCCCAGGCCGAAGCCAGCTGCGGCCTTGGCCATTGGGAAATCGGCGGTGCTCACCTTGCCGGTGGCGCTGAAGGCCGCCTTGGTCAGCGTCGCATCCCATGGAGCCGGCGCCTCGTTGAGCAGCTTGACGTCGAGCGTGACTTCCTTGCTGACGCCGCTGATGGTGAGATTGCCGGTGATCTTGCCGGTCTTGCCGTCGACCTTCTCGACCTTGGTGCTTTCGAATGAGATCGTCGGGAATTCGGCGGCGTTGAAGAAATCGGGACCCTTCAGGTCGCTGTCGCGCTGATCGAAAGCAGTGTGGATGGAGCCGACGTCGAGCTCCGCCTTGACGCTGCTCTTGGTGACGTCGGCCTTGTCCATCACAATCGCGCCCTTGACCGCGTCGATCTGGCCGTGCGCGACGCTGTAGATGCCGTGCTTGATGGTGAAGGTGACCCAGGCGTGCTGGCCGTCGATCTCGTAATTGTCGGCATAGGCGGCCGAGGCCAGCATGGAGGCGCCGGCGAAAGCGAGCGCGGTAATCAGTCTCTTCGTCCTCACATATCTCTCCCTAATTGTTGGTTGTTGGAGTGGCTCAGGAAAAGCCAAGAGCGGCCCCGTGCGGCGCCCAGACGATCGCCGTCACGATGGCCAGCATCGCCGGAAGGGCGATCAGGAGACCGGCAATCAGCGGCCGCAAGGACCCGGCGCCGGGAAGCACGCCTTGCAGCCGGCCGCGCACGAGCACGGCGGCGAGCGGCGGCAAGGATGACAAGACGAGTGCCAGGGGATTGGCCTTGGGCGCCAGCAGCGCCACCTGGATCAGCACGGTGACGGCAGCGTAGAGCAGCAGGAATTCGACGCCTTTGCTCCAGGCGGAGGCAGCGCCACCGCGCGACGTCGCGAGATACTGGACAAGACACCAGCCGCCGATCAGCGCGGCCAGCGAGCCGAGCAGTTGCCCGGTGACGATCGAAGCGCCAAGCACCGAGACGATGGCGCCGGAAAGCGCCAAGGACAGCACTGCCGCCGGCGCCAGGAACGGCTCTTCCGCCGAAGGCGATGGTGAGGATGGCTTTGCTATGAGCATTGCCGCACCGATGAGCGCCAGCAGGACAACGGCGAGTGCTGCGATCATCTGCAGGTCGAGCGAACCGCCGGCAAGACGACGCCAGCCAAGCCAGAGGAATGCCGCGGCAAGAGCAATAACGGCGAGAACGCTTGCCGTTCGGCCTGGCATGATCCGCTCAGGCAAAAGACCGATGACGATGCCGGCAAAAGCGAGATAGATCAGCTTCTGGCTGGCGGCGACCGGCGGCATGACGGGCGGGCCGAGCGTGTCCCAATAAAAGAACAGGAGCAGTGCGGCCCAAAGCAGCGTGAGCACCGGCGATGACGCCGGCAGGGCAAACCGTGAAAGCAAGGGCAGGACGAAGCCAAGCAAGAGTGGCAGCGCCGCCGTGATGACCATCGCATTGCCGAGAATCGCGCTCAACCGCCGCCGCCTCCAACACCGTTCAAGACCGTGCCCGCGCGGCCGATCTCGTTGCCCAATCTTGATTGGCCAAGGGCGCGCCGTCTTGTCCGAGCGGGAACTTTGTTTTGACTGAAAGCGCACTCGCGGCCGTGCCGGCTTGAAGGGCGTTGGCGTGCTCCATAACCCTCTCGAGAAGTCGATCAACACTTCGAGGAGGATGGCGTGAACGAGAGAACCGTGCCGCCGATCAGTGCTGCCGCCGCCGCATTCCTGTCGCGACCGCACCGGCCCTTCATCAACGGGCGTTTTGTCGACGGCCTCGTCGGCGACGGCCTTGCGGTCGACGATTCCGCCTCCGGCGAGATCGTGGCGCATGTGCCGGAGAGCGGCCCGGAGCTCGTCGACCAGGCGGTGCGCGCGGCACGCGCGGCACTCGAAGGGCCATGGGGCTCGATGCGGCCAGTCGACCGCCAGAACCTGATGCTGAGGCTCGCCGACGCGATTGAGGCCGACGCCGACCTTCTGGCCGAGATCGAGAGCATCGAGAACGGCAAGTCGCTGGGCGTTGCGCGCATGTTGAGCGCGGGCGGCGCCGTCGACTGGCTGCGCTACTATGCCGGCTGGGCGACCAAGATCGAAGGCTCGACCTTCCAGGTTTCTATCCCAGTGCCGCCGGGCGCGAAGCATCATGCGATGACGGTGATGGAACCGGTCGGCGTCGTCGGCGCCATAGTGCCCTGGAACTTCCCGCTTCTGATCGGCATGTGGAAGATCGCGCCGGCACTGGCCTGCGGCTGCACGATCGTGTTGAAGCCGCCGCAGGAAACGCCGCTTGGCCTGCTCAGGCTTGCCGAGCTGATCGAGGCGGTCGGCTTCCCGCCCGGCGTCGTTAACATCGTCACCGGCGGCGGATCACTCACCGGCGAAGCGCTGATCCGCCATCCCGGCATCGACAAGCTCACCTTCACCGGCTCGACGGAAGTGGGAAAACGCGTCGGCCACGCCGCGGTCGACCGTGTCGCGCGCTTCACGCTTGAGCTCGGTTCGAAATCGCCGATGATCCTGTTGTCCGACATGGAGGACGGCATCGAGCCGCTGCTGGCCGGGCTCGGCATGTTCTTCAACCAGGGCCAGGTCTGCACTTCGGCAGCGCGGCTTTTGATCGAGAAGTCGATCTATGACCGCACGCTGGCGCGGCTGGCCGAGATAGCCGACGGCATGACGATGGGCGCCGGCCGCGACGCAGAGGCGCAGATCAACCCGCTGGTGTCGGCCAAGCATCGCAACAGCGTTCAGGGCTTCGTCGAGCGCAGCCTTGCGGCAGGCGTCGAACGCTTGAGTGGCGCGCGGGCGGTTCCGGCCAAGGGACACTATGTGGCGCCGACCATCCTGCATCACGTCCGGCCCGACATGGAGATCGTGCGCGAAGAGGTGTTCGGACCGGTGGTGGCGGCAATGCCGGTCGCCGATCTCGATGAGGCTCTCCGCATTGCCAACGACACGCGCTACGGCCTGTCGGCCTCGATCTGGACCCGCGACATGGGCAAGGCGATGACCGCTATCCACGGCCTCAAGGCCGGCACGGTGTGGGTCAACTCGCACAATACGCTCGACCCCGCAGCCCCCTTCGGCGGCTTCAAGCAGTCCGGCATCGGCCGCGAGCATGGCCGTGCGGCGATCGAGGGCTACCTCGAGACCAAGACCGCCATCATGCGCTACGCCTGACCAGATGGCCGAGGTCTACGACTATATCGTTGCCGGCGCGGGATCCGCCGGCTGCACCGTGGCGAACCGGCTTGTCGCAGCGGGCAAGCGCGTACTCGTCGTCGAGGCGGGTCCGGCCGACAACACGCGCTTCATCGAGATGCCCGCCACCTTCGCCAAGGTGATCGGCACGGCGCGCAGCTGGATCTACCAGTCGGAGCCGGAGCCGAGCGTCGGCGGCCGCTCGCTGCCGATCCCGCAAGGACGCACGCTCGGAGGCGGCTCGTCGATCAACGCCATGCTCTACATAAGGGGTCAGCCGGAGGACTATGACGGCTGGCGCGATCTCGGCTGCCCGGGCTGGGGCTGGGACGACGTGCTGCCGATCTACAAGCGGCTGGAGTGCAACGAGCGGCTTGCCGGCGAACAGCACGGCACCGACGGACCGCTGCCGGTCTCCGATCCGCGCTACCGGCATCCGCTGTCGCTCGCCTTTGTGCGGGCCGCGCAGCAGGCCGGCTATCGCTTCAATGACGACTTCAACGGCGAGCGGCAGGAGGGCGTCGGGTTTTACCAGACGACGACCGCAAACGGTGAAAGGCAGTCGGCCGCGAAAGTGTTTTTGCGGCCACTTGCCGGCAATGCCAACCTCAAGGTCATCACCGATGCGCTGGTGACGGCGCTGACGCTGGAGAACGGTGCGGCCACCGGCCTGTCCTACACGACGCCGGACGGACAGAACCATACCGCATCGGCGAGGGCCGAAGTGATCCTCGCCACCGGCGCGCTCGCCACGCCAAAGCTGATGATGCTGTCCGGCCTCGGACCGGCCTCGCATCTGGCGGAGATGGGCATTCCCGTTATCCGCGACATGGCGGCGGTCGGCCAGGATCTGCAGGATCATGTCGCGGCCCCGCTCTACGCGCTGACCCGCAAGCCTGTCTCGCTGCTCGGTGAGGATCGCGGCTTCAAGGCGCTTCGGCACGGAATCGAATATCTCATGTTCCGGCGCGGTTTGCTCGCCTCCAACGTGGTCGAGAGCGGCGGTTTCTTCGACACCGATGGCGACGGCCGGCCCGACGTGCAGTTCCACGTGCTGCCGGTGATGATCGAGAGCGCCGAGCACGGCTCGATCGAACGCCATGGCATGGAGCTAAACCCGTGTGTGCTGAGACCGAAATCGCGCGGCTCGGTGCTGCTGCGCTCGCGCAATTCAAGCGATTCGATCCGCTTCACCACCGGCTTCCTGTCGCACGCCGACGATCTAGCCTTGCTGCTCGCCGGCATGAAGGTCGCGCGCGCCATCGTGCGCCAGCCGGCGCTGCGCGAGGTCGTTGCCGAGGAGCTCGCACCCGGCAATGCCGACGATCTCGGCGACGACGCGATCGTCGACCACATCATCCGCCACGCGAAGACGGTCTACCATCCCTGCGGCACCTGCCGGATGGGAACGGACGATCAGGCTGTGGTCGATCCGCAGCTTCGCGTGCGCGGTGTGCCGCGCCTGCGCGTCGCGGATGCCTCGATCATGCCCAGGCTGACCAGCGGCAACACCAACGCGCCGGCAATCATGATCGGCGATCGCTGCGCCGATTTCTTACTGGGCGAGAACTAGTGCGCCCTCCCTCCCTCTCAAGGATGGTTAGCCGCGGTAGGCGAATGGCCGTGTGGGTCGTCGCCGCGGCTCGCGCGGCGCCCGAAATGTGCGAAGGGCGATAGGATCGAACTTAATCTGCCGTCGACTCGGAATGGATCAAGCTCTCCAAGAGATCGAGCAGGTGTTCATGCCGCTTGGCGCCGTAGCGCTGCTCGATCGCTTCGTAGATGGCCACACGTTCCGGCGCCAGATCCGCGATCAGCGCGAGGCCGGCCGGGCTGATGGCGAGCAGCGCCCGGCGGCCGTAGTGCTTGACCTTGTTGAGGGAGATGAACTGCCGCTCCTCCAGCGCCTTGATGATGCGGGTGAGGCTCGGCGGCAGGATCGAGGCGCGATTGGCAAGCTCGGTCGCTTCCAGCGGCCTGGCTTCGGCAAGGACCCTCAGCACGCGCCATTGCTGGTCAGTGATGTCGTGGCGGGCAAGCATCGGCCGGAAACCCGACATTCCAGATCCATGTGAGGGTGCCCTCACAGGCCTAGACCGGGCTTGCGGCCGAAACTCCAATCGGCGCCGCCATCAGCGCGAATGACGCCCGAGACACGATTGCCAAGATGGCGCTCCAACGACGGCGTCCAAGGCACGAGCTGGAAGCCGAGCCCGTCATCGATCATGGCGAAACGGCCGGATGCGAGCGCAAAGCGCTGCTTGTAGGTGCCGGACACATATTCACCACTGCCGGAACGATTGAACGACCCGCCGGATTGGGCTGCGAGCTTGCTCCCCAGCGCGTCAAGTTCCCTTCGGCGCAGCGTGTCGATCAAACCGCCCGAAAAGACAGTTCCGCCCGGCTGCCGCTCAGCCAACCCCAGACCGACTAGATGCTCGGAGCGCCGAACAAGCGCCTGGCGCACCTCGGCGCCGAAGCCGCCATCCGAAAGAGCCGCGGCAGGACGGGCAAGCGCCTGGCGGTCGAGCCAGGTCGCCCCCTCCGCAACGACCTGACGTTCGATGGCGAGATCGGAGCGCACGGCAAGCGCCAGCCGCCGGCGTCCCTGGGCGTCGTCGAATTTGCGCAGTTCAACAACCGAGCCCGGCGCGCCGTCGCCCGCCGCCTCGAGATCGGCGAGCCGGACGTGGTGGCAGCGGCCGTCGACGCCATCGATCACCGCATAGGCGGTGCCCTTGAGTTCGTCATCCAGTCCGCGCTCGACCAGCCGGCCGATAATCTTCTCATCGACGTTCTCGGCCGCCAGCACATAGCTGGCGGTCGCGCGCTCGATATCGCGGGCCGCGAACGCGCGATGCATGCGTTTGATGATATCGCCGCGCTCACCCATCTGGCGCAGCGTTGCCTCCGCTCTGTCGCTGACAACCCACTGGCCCGGACCGAGCTGCTCGGCGAGGCCGAGGGTTTCCAGCCTGCGCAGCCGCCCGAGCTTGGGCGCGACGAATTCATCAGGCTGGCGATCGGCATGCGGCGCGAGATCGATGAGGCCATTGTCGCGCGCGTCCCGCAGCAACTGGCGATCGAGCCCGGTCCATCGCTCGGCCTCGACCTGACGCTCGACATGCCGGCGGATTTCAAGATCGGACCGGGGGCCGAGCTCCTGCGTGACGAGGTCGCTTGCGCGATCGCGCATGCCACGGCTGATGTAGTCGCGCGAGATCACCAGGTCCTGGCCGTCGTCGGCCCGGCCGCGAAGGATGACGTGGACATGCGGGTTGTCGGTGTTCCAATGATCGACCGCGATCCAGTCGAGTGACGTGCCGAGATCCTTCTGCATGCGACCCATAAGATCGCGGGTAAAGGATTTCAGGTCGGCCATCTCGACCGCATCCTCTGGCGAGACGATGAAGCGGAAATGATGCCGGTCGTCCTTGCAGCGCGCGACGAAATCGGTGGTCGACGCATCGTCGACCTCCGGTCCGAACATGCGGGCTTTCGCGTCGTCGCGTGTGACGCCCTCGCGGCGCAGATAGTTGAGGTGGGTCGCCAGCGGTGCGCCACGTTTCGAATGGCGAACCACGCGGGTCTTGATCGTGGCGACGCGGGAGCGGCCGGTAAGCAAGCGGTTGGCCTGGATGCTGGCCACCCTGCCGCGTCCGAATTGCGAGCGCTTGCCTGACCCGATCCGGCCTGACCGCGACGCGCTGCCGCCAGTCTTTTGCGCCGCCGCGAGCGCCTGGGCGATGAAGGGCCGCGACGATTGGGATCGTGTCGAGCGAATGCGGCCCGGACGGACATGGAATTCGCGCTCATCGGACACGGCTGCGCCCCACACACTGCCAAAATCGAGACAAATACAATGATTTGCATGTACGCAGCACATTGCGCCGAGGCGCTGCAATGTGCGGGAAGCGGCGAAAAACCCAGTGAATACAACCAACCGACCGCCGCACAATGTGCGCCCTTTTATCTTGCCATCCCTCGGTTGTTGCCGTAACCGTCCGGTCCCTGCACATATTTGAAGTAGTGCAATCTCGCATCATGTCGGGTTCCTTCGCTTTGTGGAGGATATTCGGATGGCGCCTCGTCGCTCCTGGGCCAAGGCCAACAGCCCCTACTGGTCGTCGCAGGTCGCGAGTTGGCTCAATAGCACTCTCAGTGCGCAGGAATTCTGCCGCCAGCGTGATCTTTCGACCAGGACATTCGAGCTGTGGACGCGCCATCTGGTGAGCGCCGAAGACCTGCGCAAACGCGCGGAAAAGCTGCAGAATTTGCGCCGGAAGAAGACCGGACGTCAGCGCAAGACGCAGCAGCCGAAGCATCCCCAGAGGCGGCCGCGCTATCGCTACGGCAAGCGCACGGACAGCGGTCCGGTCGCCCTTCGGGCGTTCTGGAGCATGCATGTCGAGGCGATGAACTGGAGCGGCATGGGGCATGCCGAATACGCCGCCGCGCTCGGTCTTTCGCGACATGCGTTGCGGATCTGGCGCGATCGCCTGGAAGAATCCGGTGACGAAATGGACTGGCGATCGCTGCTTCATCCGAGTGCCCGAGCCCAATTAAGCAGCGCTGCTAATTGCGCGCGGCGCCAATACCGCTTGACACCCGACGCGGTGGACGGGCGATCGCACCGGCGCAGCTTCACCGAAGAGCAGAAGCGGACGATCGTTGCGGAGACCGAGAGGCCCGGCGTTGTCGTGGCGCAGGTCTGCCGCCGCCATGGCATTGCCACCAGCATGGCGTTCCGCTGGCGGGAGGAGTTCGGCCTGACCGCCCGCAAGGCGCCGGAACTGGCGCTGGTCGAGATCGCCGATGGAGCAGAAAGCGAGCCGCCGGCGCTCGCCGCGTTGCGCAATCTCGTGCACCCGCCGGACGGCATGGTGGCAATCGAACTGGATGATGGGCGGCGCGTGTTTGCGCCGGCGGGCGCGTCCGCGGCTGCGGTCAAGCGGCACTTGGCCGGCAAGGAGAAGGCACCATGATGGTCGTTCCAGCGGGTGTGAAAGTGCATCTGGCATTGGGTCACACCGACATGCGCAAAGGTCTCGATGGGCTCGCCGCGCTGATCCAGGAGCATCTGAAGAAGGATCCTTTCTCGGGCCATCTGTTCGTCTTCCGCGGCAAGAATGCCTCGCTCCTGAAGATCCTTTTTTGGGACGGAACGGGACTGTGTCTGTTCACCAAGCGCATGGATCACGGACAGTTCATGTGGCCGCGCCTGGCTGAGCCTGGCGGCTCGGTGGCACTGTCGCCGGCACAACTCGCGATGCTCATCGAGGGCATCGACTGGCGTGCGCCGGAACGCTTCTGGCGACCGATGCTGGCGGGCTGAAACCGGCACTTCTATTGTCGCGAAGAAGCCCGGAATCCTTGGGTTCCTGTGCTGTTTGTGATAGAATCGATTATGTTGGTCGATCTCCAAAACCTGCCATCCGATCCAGCACTTCTTCAACGCCTCGTGCGCGACATGGCGGCTGCGGTCGAGAGCCGCGACGGCGAGATCGAGCGGCTTCAGTCGATCATCAAAAAGCTCCAGCGGGCGCAGTTCGGCCGCAGCTCGGAGCGGCTCGATCCCGATCAGCTTGCACTTGCGTTGGAAGAACTCGACGCTGACATCGCACGCATCCAGGAGAGCCGTCAGTTCGTCAGCAAGCCGTCGACTGAGCGGCCGTCGCGTCGCAAGCCGCTGCCCGATCATCTGCCGCGCGAGGATGTTCTGGTCGATGTCGACAGCATGATCTGCGCGTGCTGCGGCAGCGCGCTGCATGCCATCGGCGAAAGCGTCAGCGAGACGCTGGATTGGGTTCCAGCGCAGCTTCGCGTGATCAGGACGACGCGGCCAAAATATGCCTGCCGGGTCTGCGAGACGGTGATGCAGGCACCGGCGCCGGAGCGGGCGATCGCTGGCGGTCTGGCGACGCCGGCGTTGCTGGCGCAGGTGCTGGTCAGCAAATATTGCGATCACACGCCGCTCTATCGGCAGTCGCAGATCTTCGCTCGCAATGGCGTCGAGCTCCCGCGTTCGACACTCGCGGGCTGGGTCGGCGGCGCCTGCTGGTGGCTGGAAGCCCTGCACGAGCGGCTCGCCAAAAGCGTCTTCGCCTCGAGCCATCTTTTTGCTGATGACACGCCGGTACCGGTGCTCGATCCTGGCCGCGGACGCACCAAGACGGGAAGGCTGTGGGTATACGCCCGCGAGCAGAGGACATGGGGCGGACCGGAGCCGCCGGCCGCCGTCTATCTGTTTGCGCCGGACCGCAAAGCCGATCGTCCCGTCTCGCATCTCGAGCGCTTCAAGGGCGTTCTGCATGTCGATGGCTATGCCGGATTCGAGCGTCTTACCGGCAAGGGAGATATCGTTCTGGCCGCCTGCTGGAGCCATACACGGTGCAAGTTTTACGACGTGGCGCATGCGACCAACGCGCCGATCGCGGTGGAAGCCTTGCGACGGATCGGCGAACTCTATGCCGTCGAGGCGGATGTTCGCGGCCAATCGCCGGGGCATCGGCTTGCAGCCAGGCGCAGCCACTCCAAACCAATCGTCGACGCCATGCGGGTCTGGCTCGAAGCACAGCTGCCGTTGTTGCCGGGTCGCAGTTCCCTCGCCGAAGCCGCCCGCTATGCGCTCTCGCGCTGGGGCGGCCTGACCCGCTTCCTGCACGACGGCCGCATCGAGCTCGACACCAACCCGGTCGAGCGCGCGATCAGACCTGTCGCGCTCGGCCGCAAGAACCACCTCTTCGCCGGCAGTGACGGTGGTGGGCACCGATGGGCGGTGCTGTGCTCTTTGATCGAAACCTGCAAGCTCAACGACGTCGAGCCGCATGCCTGGCTGCGCGACGTACTCATCCGCATGGTCGACGGTCACCCGGTAAACCGGCTCGATGAACTCCTGCCCTGGGCTTGGAAAGTCGGAAATCCTGTCAAGAGCTGAGCGACGTGCAAGCACCGGACGCTTACTTGTTGCCTCGTGCCCTCCCCCATTCGGACGCCCTGACGTCCAGGAGAACGCCAGGACACGATTTGCAAATTTCGCCATCATCGCGACGGGGTTCCGGCTTCGGACGCGGGGAAGAGCTCACGGGCGTGCATACCGGCCGCGAACAGATCGCGCACCGAAAGTGTCGGCGGCACCGCGCCGGATGCGGCTTTGCCGGACGCGAGATCGGATAAGGCCTCAGAAGCCTCCCGCCCTATGAACAGCGGCGCGACCTTCCAAGTGACGGCCCTTGCTTGGCCGGCGGTGAGCAAGCCGGGCGCATCATCGCCGCCCCAGAAAGGGCGAAGCTTCGCAACATAGGCCCGGGTCTCAGCCGGCAGCGGAAGGCCCTTCAAGGAGGCTTCGTAACGTCCTGGCCCGGCATTGTAGGCGGCCAGGAAACCCGGTGAACCGTATCGATCATACAACTCGCGAAGATAGGCCGTCCCGGCAAGGATGTTGTCGCGTGGATCATAGGGATCGCGGCCGAGCTGATGACGAAGGCGCAGCTCGGCCCAAGTCGCGGGCATGATCTGCATCAAGCCCACGGCCCCCTTTCGTGACACGGCGCGTGGGTCGTGGGCGCTTTCGAGGAGCATGATTGCCCGTATCCAGCGCTGAGGAATGCGATAGCGATGCGATGCCTCGGCGATATCCACGGCATAAGGATCGTCCGCGGATTTGCGGGAGACCTGCGCCGATTGCGCGACGGCCCCCGTCATTGCGTGACAGAAGATCAGCATGCCGGCGACAAAGCGAAGGGCCTCACGCCGACCAGCCAACCAACCGACAGGCCGGCTTTCGTCCGCATCTTTCGGCGCCGATGGCTCCCTCATCGCGCACGCGCCTGCCGCGATTTCGGCCGCATCCAGCGCAGCGACCAGGAGCCGTCATCGGAGCGGAAGAGACTGGAGCGAAAACGCCGAGCAAACAGCGGATCCTCCAATCGGCAGGAAAGGTATTCGCCAGCCGTCTGCCCGGTTTCCTTCCAGGCCGCGCCGACTTCGGGGCCGCTGCCATCGCCGATGTGGATGCGAAAATCCGGCGCCTTGTTGTCCGACGTTCCGGTCGGGACAAGCACCAGCTCGACATCGACGAGCAGCGTTTGAATGCGTCCCGAATAGCCAGTTTCTGTTTTCTGCAACACGCCGATCTCGGCCATGGAATGCCTCCTTCTTTCTGTTGACTGGGCTGAATTTCAATTCACGGGAGCGAGCCAGGTGTGATGGCCATCGCCTCTCTCGTCGGTCCAAAGCGGTAGCGCGCGTCCGACGATCGAGCTCGCCGGGAACGGGCCGAAATAGCGGCCGTCGAGACTGTCTGGGACCTTTGGATTCATGACGAAGATTTCGGCGGCGGCGATGATGCGGCAGCCCTGCCAGTCAGGCAGCACGCGCCCCTTGCGGTCGCGCTCCAGTGCGGCACCGACCGCAATCCCGTCGACGGTGATGACGCGATCGACGCGGCAGACTAGCTGCCCGGGAAGCCCTTCGATGTGCTTCAGCATCGGCACACCGCGCGGAAGGTAATCGCGCTCGGCGGCGAACCGGGCGACTGTCTCCGGTGGCTCGATGACGGCGAGCCCGCCAGCCGTAGGCACGGCCATTTTTCCGATCGCGTAGAGCCCGATCGGCGCACTGGCCGACGCGTTCCATAGCAGCAGCGGCGGCATCCCCACGGCAGCCGGAGCGACCGTCGCGACGACGGCCGCGAGCGCCGCGACTATACAAGCGGCGCGGCTCATGATGTCGCTCGCTTGCGCAACAGAAAGGCCCGGTGCTGCTCGAGTGAATAGGCTCGCGGTGTTCCGCCGGCAACCAGGCGGTTGTGGGCCTGACGCCAATGGTCCGGTGCGGCCTCGACCGGATCGAAGCCTATCCTCTCGATCGCGTCGATCAGTTTGAGAACCCGCTCGACCTTGTCCCAGCCTGCGATCTTGAGCAGGATCTCGCCGCCTGGCCGGATGTGAGGCAGCGTCTGATATGATTCACCGGGCAAGACGGCACGCACGATGTCGATGCGCGAAGCGATGGTGCCAAAGTCATTCGCCACCCAGCGCACGAAGGCAAAAATGCTGCCCGGCACAAATCCTAGGACGCGGCGCCGCTGGTCGATGATCGTCTGATCGGCAGGACGTCCGAAGCGGATGCGGTGCTCGATCCGCTTCTCGATCCAGATCAGTTCGACCGTCGTGAGGTCGCCGCGCGGCGTCGATTGGGAAGACGGCGTCATGTGCCGCCTCCTTCGCGCGCCCCAACGCACCGCCGCTTCTGCCCCCCACCCCCAGTCCGCGGTTTGCGCGCAAGACTGTTAGATTGAGAGTTAGACTCTAAGTTAAGAGCGCAATTTTCCGTTTCGGACCCGTCCCTTAAGGCCGATAGCGGTTCCCGAAAGCACGAGGATGCGGTTCCCGATGGCACGATAGTTCGGGTTCCCGATGGCACGAGCCTGTCAACAGGCGTGGGCGCCGGTTCGAAAGCCAACAACACACGGCCGCTGGCTTCGACTTCCGTAAACAGCAGATATCCCGGCAATGGCTGGCGACGCACGATGTCACGCAACTCGAAGGCGAAGCGCTTGAGCGGTGAAAGGCTGCCGGACTTCCGATGCAGGTGCCGGATGTCGAAACGCCAACCGGCGCGCTGGCGTCCGCCATGCTTGCGCACCAGCCGATAGAGCCAACGCTCCAAACCGCCCGTCAGCCCGAAATAGGCGCGGTCTATGGTCAAGATCAGCGCGTCGTCCATGATGGCGCGATAGAACCAATCAGGCAGGACCAGTTCGACGCCCAGCGGGCACCCGTTTCGACCGGATCGTTCCTGCCATTCATTGATCCACGAGAAGCGGTGGCGCCGACCTTCCGCGGGCTGGCGAATGGAGGTGACGACGCTTGTCGACTGCAGGCGGTCGAGCGCCGCCTTGAGGCGCTGGTAGTCTCGCTTAGAGACGCCGCGGCCGATGAAAGTGAGCATTTCATATGGCGTCGCGGCCATCAGGCGCGACGTGCGCAATCCGGCGTCCCGCGCATTGACTATCTGGCTCGCCGCCCAGATCAGGATATCGGCATCCCAGATCGTCGCCATACCGTGATCGGGCATCGCTTCGACACGGATAGCCACATCGCCGGCGCGAAAGTCGATCGGCGCGATGCGCCTGGATTTGGCGAGGGAGAAGAAGGGATAGGCCATGAGGTCCTGCGCATCGCGTGGCGCGACAATGCCGGGCAGCGCCTGAAACAGGTCGAGCTGTTCGCGCTCCATTGGTGGGCGTGGTCGTGCCGACATGGGGGGAATCAGCGAGCTCAGCGCCGTTCGCGCCCGGCATAGGCGATCAAGCGGGCGGCCTGAGGCTTGGCGGGCAGCACCGAGCCTTGCGGGTCGGATGTCGATGTCATGGCGCCGCGCTGCACCCAGGCCTGAAGGTCGTCGACGGTGTAGACGACGCGGCCGCCGAGTTTGCGATAGGCAGGCCCGGTGCCGTAGGTGCGATGTTTCTCCAGCGTGCGCGCCGAGAGACTGAGGAAATGCGCAGCTTCCGAAGTGCGCAGGTAGCGCGGCGGCAGTGGCGCGGCGTCGGCGTTCATGAGGTGTCTCCTTCCGGCCGTTGCGGTTGAACGGCGATCGATGGCCAGGATGGAGGAGCGAGGGGATGGTGATCAGGTGCGCAATTGAGGGGCGCTATTTCGCACCGCTGACGGTCTTCCGGATTGGTGCCATCGCGGGCAAGCAACGCGTCCGATGAAAGGACGCCCGTCATGGCGGCCGGCGGGCCGGAGGGCTTCCGCGATCACCGGCGGAAGACACCTCGCCCGGTACCGGGCGAGGCGTTGGCCGATTCACTCGCCGTTGCGGCGGCTGGGGCGGGACCAGATGAGGCTATGGGCCTCGCCTTCCTCGTCGGCGAAGAGGTTGGCGTAGATCGGAGCGGTGAAGCTCGGATCGTCCAGCTTGAGCCCGAGATAGTCGCGGCCCTCGTTGGAGCGCTTGGACCAGGCGGCGCCGATTTCGGCCTTGCCGACCACGATGCGGTGGCTTGGAGCGTTCTCGCCGCTGGCCCGGGTGTCGGGAATGATGCGCACGCCTTTGGCCTGGACGCTGAGGGTGACGATCTCGCCGGTGAACTCGTTCGCATTGGTCTTCTTGAAAGTGCCGATGGTAGCCATTTTCAGTCTCCGTCTTCTTCGTTTCCGAGCCCGCACCATGCGACCTCGATGGCGATCGTGAGGCCGAAGGCGACTGCCGCCGCATCGCTTGCGACCGCAGCAAAGCGGAGGATGGCGCAGGCGCCGCGTTTCTTGTTTCGCGAGGAATGGGCTTTGCCCAGGGGAAGAAACGCGCGACGCGCCGTTGCGGCATAGGCGGTCGAGGCTTCAGCCTTCCTCCGGCCAGATCAGCCCGTTCGAGAGGTCGTTGGTCCACTCTACGAAATGAGAGACGGAGGCAATGGCGGCATGCGGGACAAACAAAGATCAAGCGGACTGTTTCGCTGGCGGATTTCGTGACACGGTCTCGGCATGTAATGCATCGCCTCTTTCCCTCCAGACTAAGCGCACGCTTACTTGGAGCGGCTTGATGCTGGATCGAGATACCTTCGCCGGCGTGGCAGCGTCGACGTGTCGTGCTACGGGCGTAAGGCTATTTGGATCGCCCTTTCCGCAGATCTATGATGACGTTTATTGGTCACCGTTGGGAATCGGCGACGAAAGAAGCTTTTGGATGGTGCCTTTTTCGCCGCGCGACGTTGAATGATGAATTTCTCATTTTGGGGTCGTTTGCGGACTGTCCGTTTTCGGGATGGCGAGACTGGAAAGCGGCCGACGCCTCCAGCGCATTGCGGACCGCTCTGGCCGGCTGGACAGGTTCTTGTTCAGGGTGCAGAAACGAAAAATTTGGTAGAAAACGCCCTCTCCATCACATCCAAGAAAGCGCGAACCTTCGCGCCGATAAGACGTCGCGAACTTTGGAGCGCCCAGATTTCGACAGGCGGACCGGCATGGGTTCCCCAACAAACAAGTCGGCCCGCCTCGATATCGCCTGCGACAAGAAGCTTCGGAAGCAATGCCGCGCCCGCGCCTGCAAGAACGGCATCGCGCACCATCAGCAGAGACGAGAAGCGCAGGATCGGCTGGGGCTTGAAAAGGATTTCGCCCTCAAAATCGGATTTCATGCGCCAAACGACGTTCAGCGAAGTTGCGCTCAGCAAGACCGCCTTTACAGCAGTCGGTGCACCGCCCGGCGCCGGCTGAGGGCGTGGCATGTCCGGTGATGCAACGATCAGGCGCTCGTCATTGAGAAAACGGCGGCCGATGAGCCGTTCATCCGGTGAAGGATCGATCCGGATAACCAGGTCGTAGCCATCCTCGACCGGATCGACCTTGCGATCCTCGGCAACAATCTCAAGCTTGACCTCTGGATAGGCGAGAGCGAAACGGGTGCCGATCGTGGGAAGCGCCACATGCGCGAAGACCATGGGAGCGCTCACCCTGAGCCTGCCCCGGGGCATGGACGAGCCCAGGACGATCGCCTCCCCGGCTTCCGCGATTTCCGACAGCAATCCATCCGTACGATCGTGCAGCGCTCGCCCTTCTTCCGTCAGTCGCAGACTTCGGGATCCACGCTCGATCAGTCTCACACCAAGGCTCTGTTCGAGTTCGCTGACATGGCGCGACAATGTCGCCTTGGATCGTCCGGAAATGCGACCAGCTCGACCGAAACCGCCATGAGCGGCAACGAGATTGAAATCCACCAGCGCTTCCAGGTCCATTCTTTGTTCCAATAATGAGACATGTCGTTTCAATCATGCCATCTTCCGATCAATCTTGGAACGGTTATCTTTCTCTAGAAGCAACCCAGAAATAAGGAGTTTTTCACAATGGCTATTTTGGTGACCGGCAGCACCGGCAGGATCGGGTCCCAGGTCCTGGCCCACCTGCAGGGGCGCAACCTCGAGGTTCGCGCCCTGACGCGCTCTCCTGAGACGGCGCAGCTTCCCGCTGGCGTAAAGGCGGTCCGGGGTGACCTCGCCGATCCGGATTCGGTCCGCTTGGCACTGCAGGGCGTCAGCACGCTGTTCCTGCTCACCCCGAATGTCGCCGACGAACTGACACAGGCGATGCTGACTCTGACAATCGCCCGCGAGTCCGGCATCAAAGGCATTGTCTATCTCTCGGTGTTCGGTGGCGACGCCTATGCCGACGTGCCGCATTTTGCGGGCAAATACACGGTCGAGCGAATGATCGAGGCGCTCGACCTGCCCGCGACGATCCTGCGTCCCGCCTACTTCATCCAGAACGATCTTCGTCAGAAGGATGGACTGCTGAAGACAGGCATTTATGGCTCGCCGATCGGCAAGAAAGGCGTCTCGATGGTCGACATCCGCGACATCGGCGAGGCCGCCGCAATCGAGCTCGTTCGCCGTGAGCAGGCCGCGACACCGCTCGGCCGCGAGACCTACGCCCTCGTTGGTCCGGACAGCCTGACCGGCGAGGGTATCGCCACCATCTGGAGCGAAGCGCTCGGCCGCGCGATCCGCCATGGCGGCGACGATCTCGTCGTCATGGAGCAGCGCACGAAGACCATGCTGCCGGCCTGGCATGCGCTCGACCTGCGCCTGATGTTCAGCCGCTATCAGACCGAAGGCGCGGTGGCGACCGCTGACGACATCGAGCGCTTGACCAAACTGCTCGGCCACGCGCCCCGCTCCTATGCCGCTTTTGCTAGGGATGCCGCGATCCAGTGGGCGAAAGGCTGAGCCCGCACCTTACCCCCCAACAAAGGCGACCTGCCATGATGACGATCCAATCCCTCTCGCCTCAAGACGCTCCAGCGGTGGCCGCGATGCGACAGGCCGCCTCGGCCCATAAGGGTGAGAAACTCGGGCCCGAGGCGCGGCCGATGTTCGACGCCATGTTTGCCGCAACACCATCCGCCACGGATGTGCGGGTTGAACCCGCGACGGTCGGCGGCATTGCGGGCTTCTGGCTTCGAGTGCCGGGCGCACCGCCGGGCGCGCGCATTATCTATATTCACGGTGGCGGGTATGTACTCGGCTCAGCCGAGGCGTTCACCCACTTCGCGGGCCAGATCGCCGCACGCGTTGGCGCCGATACCTTCGTCCCCGATTACCGGCTTGCGCCCGTGCACCCGTTCCCGGCAGCGATCGATGATGCCGTTGCCGCCTATCGCGGTCTCGTTGCGGACGGTGCCGAACGGATCGTGATTGTAGGTGACTCTGCCGGTGGCGGTCTGACGCTGTCGCTGCTGTCGACCATCGCTGCCGACAAGACGAAGGGCATGGTGCAGCCGGTCGGGGCGGCTGTGATGTCGCCTTGGACCGACCTTGCGCTCACCGGCGACAGCTTCGAGACGAGAGCGAAGGCAGACCCGATCTTCACGCGCGGTGTACTCCAGGCCTTCGCGGACATGTATCTTCAAGGCCAGGATGCCACGAACCCCACGGCCTCGCCGCTCTACGCGGAACTCAACAGCCTGCCGCCGATCCGTATCGATGTGGGAGACGACGAATTGTTGCTCATGGACTCCATCCGCTACGCCGACCGGGCGAAGGCGGCAGGAGTGGAGGTCACGCTGTCGGTTTGGCAGGGCATGCCACATGTGTTCCAGTCCTCCATCGGCCACTTTCTCGCAGCCGAGCGGTCGGTGGACGCCATCGGTGACTTCCTCCGGCAGCGGCTCATCGATGCTTCCCCGTCCATCAGCAAACCTTCGGAGACTTGAAATGAAAATTCTGGTATTGGGCGCCACAGGCGCAACCGGCAGGCTGATTGTCGCCAAGGCCCTCGCAGAGGGACACGACGTCGTGGCCCTCGTTCGCTCCAAGGCAAAGGCCGGGGACCTCGCCGGCGCCGAACTCATCGAAGGCGACGCCCGCGATGCCGCAGCGCTAACGAGGGCCATCGCGGGTTGTGATGCCGTCGTCAGTTCATTGGGCACTGCCATGAGCCCGTTCCGCGAGGTGACCCTGCTCTCGACAGCGACGCGCGCGCTGGTCGGCGTCATGGACCGGCAGAACATCCGTCGGCTGGTCTGCATCACTGGCCTCGGCGCCGGCGACAGCCGCGGCCATGGCGGCTTCTTCTTCGACCGGCTGTTCCTGCCCTTGATGCTGCGGAAGGTCTATGAAGACAAGGATCGCCAGGAAGATGCCATCCGGGCCAGCACGCTCGACTGGACCATCGTTCGACCGATGGTCCTCAACGACAAGCCAGCGTGCGGTCGCATCAAGGCGTTGACCGAACTGTCTGGCGTACATGGCGGGACGATCTCGCGAGCGGATGTCGCGGATTTCGTCGTTCAACAACTCACTGCGGATACGTGGCTGCGCAAATCGCCACTGATCAGTTGGTGAAAGTCACCGCGAGTGTCTTCATTGTCGCCGAACGACATACCACCACTTTCGGAATCCCGTAACTTCCTGGAGAATTTCAATGACGCGAATACTGTTTGTCGGCCAGAAACCTGAAACCGTCGACTTCTCGGACCCGTCCTTGCCCCCCGGCTTTAATGCCGAAAAGATCAACGCTGGGATCGCTTTGGGCGTGGCGAAGATTGAGGAACGGGGTTGGCGGGGCGATACCTGCATGATCACGCCCGATGCCGCCGGATTTGCTGACCTCAAAAGAGCGCTGGGCGATGCTGCGTATGATTGCGTTGTGATCGGAGGCGGCCTTAGGCTGCCGCCCAAGGGCCTACCGCTGTTCGAAAGCGTGGTCAACATCATCCACAAGGCAGCGCCGGACGCTGCGATAGCCTTCAACACGAGACCCGAGGACACCGCAGATGCCGCCGCCCGTCAGCTCCCCAGGGGTTGACGGGCAGCGCATCGGCTGATCCTTGATCGTCTGTGAGCGGGGCAGACGGTGGCGGACCAAGGCGTCTAAGCCGGCGAGTCGTATGTGCCGGGGCTGTTGGGCGTGGCGCGCCACTCGGGTTGACGTTCGGGGTTCGCCTCGGCAAGCGCGCTGCGGACGCCCTGGAAGCCATAGTCCTTGAGATAGCCCGGTGAGCCCGGCTGCTGACGCCAGGATTCCGCGATAGTGCCGGCGTCCACTGCGTCGAAGCCGATCCCGTCGATCAGAGCCATGGCCTTGGACTTGGTCTGGACGTCATCGCCCGCCACCGCCAGAGCGATACGGTCCGCGGAGCCCGCAGGCTTGGCGCCCGGTTGGAGATGGGTCGCTTCTATCGTGTTGAAGGCTTTGATCACCGGACGCCCAAGGTGCTGCTCGACCCATTCGCTTTCGGTGTTCGCGTCCTCAATTCCGTCCAGACGACCGTCGCGCTGTTGTGGATAGTAGTTGGTCGTGTCGATGACGACGACGTCGGCGGGCGTGGACGCGAACAGTTCGCGGGGCAGACTAGGGATTTTGTTTGTAGGAACGGCGACCACCACGACCTCCTGGCCGCGGACAGCATCTTCAATCGCAGCGGCCCGCGCCCCGGTTTCCGCCGACAGGTCTGCCAAAGACCCTGGTCCGCGCGAATTGGAGATCGTGACTTCGTGCCCTGCGGCCCGGAAGAGGCGGGTGAGTGCGCTGCCGATATTGCCAGCGCCAACAATGCCGATTTTCATGGTTGTGCCTTTCGAAGATGTGGGGGAGGAGAATGCTGACAAGGTATATGGACCCTAGCATTCGATCGATAAATGGGGTCATGAAACCGGCTCTCCCAACCAGGAGTGTGGAATGGATCGTCTCGCCAGCATGACCGCATTCGTGAAGGCGGCAGAAAGCGGCTCCTTTGCAACGGCGGCATCGGCGCTCGGCATCTCGCCGCAGATGGTGGCCAAGCACATCACCTATTTGGAGGCACGCTTGGGGGCACGCCTGCTCAACCGCACAACCCGAAAGCAAAGTCTGACGGTGATCGGCAAGTCCTATTACGATCGCTGCAAGGTGGCGCTGGCCGAAGTTGATTGGGCGGATGCAATTGCTGATGAGGCCAGGGGCAAGCCGCGAGGGCTCTTGCGCGTCAACGCGCCGGTTTCATTCGGGGCTCACTGCGTGACCCCTGTGGTATCACGCTATTTGAGCAGCCATCCCAGTGTCGATGTCGACCTGGTTCTCAACGACCGCTTTGTCGACCTTATCGACGACGGGTTTGAGGCGGTGTTCCGGATCGGTCCTCTCGGAGAATCCAACCTCGGGGCGATCGAGCTCGCACCCTTTCAGACTATCGCCTGCGGGTCGCCTGCATACCTAAAAGAGCGAGGGATGCCATCGACTGTATCGGATCTGGCCAATCATGAATGCCTGCTCTTCGGCAACTGGCCCGAACCAACGTTCAGCGACTGGCTCTTTGTGCGGGACGGTCTCACCTCAAAGGCCATGGTCCACGGCCGTCTCAAGGTCAACAACCCCGCTTCGTTGCTGGAGGCGGCGCTCGCAGGTTTCGGCTTGGCGCTCATCGGGGAAGAGTCGGTGCGCGCGCACCTCGCGACCGGGCGGCTCGTCCGAGTGTTGCCGAACTACGAAACGCCTCCGCGTCCCATTCATCTGCTGTTCCACCCTGATCGGCGACAAACGCCGAAACTGAAGAGCTTCATCGAAATGGTGGTCGAACAGCTAGGATGTGGCGAAGCAGCTGGCCACGGACAACAGCCCTAGCCAGCACGGCGATTGCGCATGGGCTTCGATTGCAAGCAATGGGTGCCCTGCCTGCCATTACATCCATTGCAACGCTCCGGTACGTGGGTGCGGGAATGCTTCCGCACAATAGAAATCTCCCGAGTCTTCAGATTTCCTTTCTTACTTGGCACGATGTACGGAAAACGACCGTTGTCCATACAGTCCGCGAAGGGAACCAAGCAAAACGGCATTTTCGGGTGTTTGGTGTACGGAAACTGCGGGTGGATTCCTATTGTGCGGATAACGCTCCACTAGGACGTAGTGACGATTTAACGGGTTGGGATTCCCAAGGAAGGGCAAATCAGATTCAACGCTGATTTTTGGAGGT
>NZ_VFTI01000037.1:0-65325 GCF_006439515.1 Mesorhizobium sp. B3-2-1
TCGCCACCCCGCAGATGTCCTCACTGTCAGAAGCTGCCCGCACACGCCCTCAAACCTAAACTGCCAAAGTAGTGCTAGGCTGCGGACTCAAGCGAAGCGACAATCGGATGGCAGCCAAGGCCATGCTCGACAGACAGAAGGCGCCGCTGGTACTTTCATCGGCAATGTCGCAATTGAGCGCCAGCTCGGCGCATCTCATGGCGACTCTCCCACCACGCCCGGTACAACTTATTGGGTCAGTGACTTGAGGAGAGTTTCCATGCGTGGTCATTGCTTATGTGGCGCTATTGCTTTCGAAGTCGATGGGCCGGCGCAAGCATGCGTGGCCTGTCATTGTGAAAGTTGTCGGCGGCAATGTTCCGCGCCGATGACCACCTACATTGGCGTCTTGGACGGCCACTGGCGATGGCTGGGCAAGCCACCGAAAATATTCAATTCCTCTCCCGGTGTGGAAAGAACATTTTGCGATAACTGCGGAACGCCGCTGTCCTTCCGCTCGACGAACATGTCTGGTGTCATGCATTTTTTTGCCGCGGCGATGGAGGAGCCAGAAAAATTCGCACCCACGCTGCATGTCGCTTTTGAGGAGAAGCTCCCTTGGTTGAAACTCGCCGACGGCCTGCCGACACGCGTTGGGCCTGACTATACGAAGAACTAGTCGCGGGTCGGCATCATCACTATGCAGTCGCACGCCGCGGCAAATCCCGCCTGGCGAACTTCTTCGCGCCGAACACGCATGTCACCACGCCGAGCGTGACGACGATCATCATCGGGCTGACCTGCTCGTGCAGCAGCGTCGCCGCCAGTGCGAGCCCGAAAAACGGCTGCAGGAGCTGCAGCTGCCCCACCGCTGCAATGCCGCCTTGGGACAAGCCGCGATACCAGAAGACGAAGCCGATCAGCATGCTGAACAGCGAGACATAGCCAAGACCGATCCAGGCATTGGAGCCGACACTGGCGAAGGATGGCGGCAAGGTCGCAAACGTCAGCACAAGCATCACCGGCAGAGACAGCACCAGCGCCCAGCAGATCACTTGCCAGCCGCCGAGCTTGCGCGACAATGCTGCACCCTCGGCGTAGCCAAGGCCGCAGGCGATGATGGCCGCAAGCATCAGCCCATCGCCGACCGGCGAAGCCGTAACGCCTTGCGCAAGCGCGAAACCCGCCACCAGCGCGCTGCCGAGGCATGAGAACAGCCAGAAGGCCGGCCGGGGCCGTTCACCGCCGCGCAGCACACCGAAGATCGCGGTCGCCAGCGGCAGCAGGCCGACAAAGATGATGGAGTGGGCCGAGGTGACATGCTTCAGCGCCAATGCCGTCAGCAAGGGAAAGCCGACCACCACGCCAAGAGCAACAATGACAAGCGACAGCAAGTCATGACGCGAAGGGCGTTTCTCGCGGAATGCAAGTAGCAGCGCGACGCCAAGCAGACCAGCTATGACCGCGCGGGCCGATGTCAGGAATATCGGATCGAGATCCATCACCGCCACACGCGTAGCCGGCAACGAACCGCTGAAGATCAGCACGCCGATAAATCCGTTCACCCAGCCGCTCGCCGTCTTGTCCATCGCAGGCTCCATTGCTTTCGCCCTCTATCGTGCGGACGCCCATGGTGCGGCCAGAGACAATAGGGTACAATTCGATGAAACTGTAATGGCGGATCGAGCAGTACGGATGACAGACCTTGCTTTGGAAACTGACGGCGCACGCACCCTTGTGGAGAGCGTCATGGCGACCATCCGTCAGCGGATCGCCGCGCGCAGCCTGACACCGGGAACCCGATTGCCGTCGATCCGTGCCTTCGCGAAGTCCATGCGGGTGTCCAAATCCACCGTCGTCGAAGCCTATGAGCGGCTCGCCGCCGAAGGCGCGATTCGCTCACGGCCGGGTTCCGGATTTTATGCCGCCGGCTCTCTGGCGCCGCTGTCTTTGGCCGAGATCGGCCCCCGGTTAGATCGTGCCGTCGATCCGCTCTGGGTTTCGCGCCAGTCGCTGGAGGCAGGCGAGGAGGTCCTGAAACCCGGCTGCGGTTGGCTGCCGGCTTCATGGATGCCACAGGCAGGGCTGCGCCGGGCATTGCGCACGGTCGCGCGTGCCGACGATGTCGCGCTTGCCGATTACGGCACGCCGCTCGGGCTGCCGCCGTTGCGACAACTGCTGGCGCGGCGCATGGCCGGGCACGGCATCGAAGCTTCGCCCGAACAGATCATGCTGACGGAATCGGGCACCCAGGCGATCGACCTGCTCTGCCGGTTCCTGATCGAGCCCGGCGACACGGTGCTGGTCGACGATCCCTGCTATTTCAATTTCCACGCTTTGCTGCGCGCCCATCGCGCCAAGGTCGTCAGCGTTCCCTATACGCCGTCGGGGCCGGACATAGAGTTGTTCGCCCAGGCGCTCGCCGAACATCGGCCGCGCCTCTACATCACCAACTCCGCCATCCACAATCCCACGGGCGCGATCCTGTCTCCGGTGACGGCCCATCGTTTGCTCAAGCTGGCCGACCAGTCGGATCTGACGATCGTCGAGGACGATATCTTCGCCGATTTCGAGCACACCCCTGCCCCCAGGTTGGCGGCGTTCGATGGCCTCAGCCGCGTCGTCCAGATCGGCAGTTTCTCCAAGACGCTATCGGCATCGGTCCGCTGCGGTTTCATCGCCGCGCCCCGCGACTGGATCGAGCGCCTGACCGACCTCAAGATCGCCACGACATTCGGCGGCGGACGGCTGGCGGCCGAACTGGTGCTGACGTTGCTGAAGGACGGCAGCTACCGCAAGCACATGGATTTGCTGCGCGCCCGCCTTGCGCGCGCCATGGTAGAGACCAGCGCCCGGCTGAAAGCGATCGGCATCACGCCCTGGATCGAGCAGCCGGCCGGGCTGTTCCTGTGGTGCGGCCTGCCGGACGGGGTGGACGCGGCCGAAATCGCCCGCCGCGCGCTGGCCGACAACATCGTGCTGGCACCCGGCAACGCGTTCAGCCTGTCGCAGTCCGCCAGCCGCTTCCTGCGCTTCAACGTCGCCCAGTGCGCGGACGAGCGAATTTTCAAGGCGCTCGAAACGGCGATGGCTCGCTGATTTGGCAAGAAATCGTCAGTGCTTCGCACAGACCTCGCGCACGCACTCACGCAACCAGCGTTGCGCCGGGTCGGCATCGAGCCGCGGATGCCAAAGCATGGAGATAGTGACCTCCGCGATGGTGACCGGCAGGGGAAAACTGTGCATGCCGGCGCGCGCTCCTGTCGTATGCCGCTCGGGTAGGCTGGCGATCAGGTCCGAGGCACGCGCCATGGCAAGTGCCGCCGAAAAACCCGAGACCATGCACACCACCGTCCGCCGCAAGCCAATCGTGCCCAAGGCCTCGTCGATCGGCCCTTTCTCGCGGCCGCGCCGCGAAACGCTGATGTGCCGGCTGGCCGCATAGCGCTCGGGCGTCACCTTGCCCTCGCTCAGGGGGTGGCCTGATCGAACAGCGCCGATGAAGCGATCGCGAAACAGCGCCTGTATGCGCAACTCGGGTCCGGTTTCGCCGGCAACGCCGATTTCAAGGTCAATCGCCGCCTCACGCAGCGACATCGCATCCTTGTCGGACTTCGGCGAGAAACGCAGCCGCACCCCCGGCGCATCGGCCTCGATACGGGCGACGAGGCGGGGCGCGAACTCCTCGACGAAGCTTTCGTTGGTACGCAATGTGAAGATCCGGTCCAGGCTCCGGGGATCAAGCAACTGGGTAGGGCGCAGGAGCACCTCCGCGTCCTGGACGACACGGCCGACCTGTCGCCGCAATTCCTCCGCTCGCGGCGTCGCCACCAGGCCGCGCCCGGCACGCACCAGCAGAGGATCGCCCGTTGCCTCGCGCAGCCGCGCCAGCGTCCGGCTCATCGCCGAAGGGCTGAGGCGCAGACGGCGCGCCGCGCGCGCCACGCTGCCCTCGGCCAGCAGGACATCGAGGGCAAACAGCAGATTGAGATCGGGTGATGTCATCGATCGATCATAGCATGATATGGCGTTTGACGCACGGATAAGATGCAAATGCTGCGCCTTCCGCCGCATCAACCACAAGACTAGATCTCCGACAGCTCCGCTTCGAGAGCAGACAGAAAGGAGATCGCCTTGGCAGTCGCTGAGCAAAATCGGGAACTGATATCGACGCCGCGACTGGTCCGGTCCGCCGGCCTGGCGCTGGCGAGCCTGTCGCTTGCGACCCTGCAATCGTCGTTGGGAACCAGCATCGCCAGCGTCGGGCTGCCCTCGCTCATGCAGGCTTTCGATGCATCGTTCCAGTCCGTGCAATGGGTGGTTCTCGCTTATCTGCTCGCCATCACGACGCTGATCGTCGGTGCCGGGCGGCTGGCCGACACGTTCGGGCGCCGGCCGTTGCTGCTTGGCGGCATCGCACTGTTCACGCTGGCATCGGTGCTCTGCGGCCTGGCACCGACGCTCTGGCTGCTGATCGCGGCACGCACCATGCAGGGGCTGGGCGCCGCGCTGATGATGGCGCTGACGCTGGCCTTCGTCGCGGAAACCGTGAGCAAGGAGCGAACCGGCAGCGCCATGGGCCTGCTCGGCGCCATGTCGGCGATCGGCACGACGCTCGGGCCCTCGCTTGGTGGCCTTTTGATCGCCGGCCTCGGCTGGCGGGCGATCTTTCTTGTCAATGTCCCGCTGGGCCTTGTGACCTTCGCTCTCGCCTGGCGTGCCTTGCCGGCGCGTGGCGGAACAATGGAGGCCGGTCGAGGCACGTTTGACGTCACGGGCACAGCTCTGCTGGCCCTTACCTTGGGCGCCTATGCCCTGGCATTGACGCTTGGCAAAGGCAATTTCGGCTTGCTCAATTTGGGCTTGCTGGTCGCGGCTGGTACCGGCGTCATCATGTTCGCCACCACGCAGGCGAAGGCGAAGGCGCCCCTTGTCCAACCCACCAGCTTCCGCGACCCGCAACTGAGCGCCGGCCTGGCCATGAGCTTGATCGTCGCCACGGTGATGATGGCAACCCTGGTGGTGGCGCCGTTCTACCTGTCGCGCGGGCTCGGATTGGATGCCGCGATGGTCGGAATGGCGCTTTCGACCGGGCCACTTGTCTCGACCCTGTCGGCGCTGCTGGCCGGCCGCCTGACCGATCGCTTCGGTGCCCGCAGGATGATGGTCGCCGGCCTGGCCTGCCTCGCCACGGGGACGGTCCTCCTGTCGCTTGCCCTGACCAAGCTCGGCATTGCCAGCTATGTCGTTCCAATCACCGTCACCTGCTTCGGCTACGCCCTGTTCCAGACCTCCAACAACGCAGCAGTCATGGGCGGTGTAAGCGCAAACGAGCGTGGCGTCGTTTCCGGTCTGCTCAACCTGTCGCGCAATCTCGGTCTTATCACCGGCGCATCGCTGATGGGCGTCATATTCGCGGTTGCATCGGCCGGTACGCGACAAGGAACAGGTCAGGACGTTCTGAGTTCCGCTTCGGCCGCCCGGGGCATGCAGGTCACCTTTGAGACGGCAACGGCCCTGGCGCTGGTTGCGCTGCTGCTCGCGCTGCTGTCACTGCGCTTTGCCGGCCGTACGCGGTCCGGGCTGGCGTGACCCGTTTGGCTGTTACCGACGGCGGGCCGCCCAAAGGACCGCCGTTCAGGCCCCCGCCCGCTTACGGCGTTCGTAAAGCATGACCAGCGTTTCAGCCATCAGCGCCGGCTTTTCCTCGCCTTCGATCTCGACCGTGTTCGCTGCCTTCATCAGATACTGGCCTGGGCCCAGGTCTTCCATGGAAAGCAAGGTCGTGCGCAGGCGAATGCGTGCGCCGACCCTGACGGGAGCCAGGAAACGCACCTTGTCGAAACCGTAATTGAAGGCGGCCTGTGTATTCTCGGGCACGATCCCCATGTCGAGGGCCAGCGCGCCGATGATCGACAACGTCAGATAGCCATGCGCGATCGTGGTGCGGAACGGACTTTGCCGCCGCGCCCGTTCAGGATCGACATGAATCCATTGATGGTCGCCCGTGCATTCGGCGAACTGGTTGATACGGTTCTGGTCGACCGTGGTCCATTCCGAGACGCCGAGCTCCTGTCCGGACATCGTTCTCAACTGCTCGTAGGTAGGCGGCGTTTTAGGCCGTACTTCCGTCATTCCTGCTTTCCCGATCGCTTCCAAGCTTCCGGACCACGAACCGGCGGCCTCTGTCAATTCGTACTGCGCAAATCCGTTCCGGCGGATTCGAGCTCATTCGTGCCATGCCTTGCCATGCGATGGCAGGCCGAATTCGGATTTTCCGAGCTTCCAGGTTACCAGGAGTTCATGCCGTGGCGCTAATGCAACTATGTGCAAGGTTGCGGAATCGCGAACCGCCGTGCCCGGCCGCGGGCGGAACGACAATCGATGAGAATCTACTTCTGCCCGTAACCGGCGCGGACATCCTCCATCGCCTCCTTGATGCGCGCCCGCAGGATGTCGATCGATTCGGTGCCTGATTTTCTGGCCAGTTCAGCCACTTCACCCGTGTTCTTGAGCGCGGCCTCGAAGGATTTTCTGGCAAACTCCGTCTGCTTGGCCATTAGCTCCTGCGGATTGCCCGGTGCGCGGTAGCTCTGCGCCATGTCGGCGACCTCGCGCAGCGTGTCCTGCAGCATTTCGCGCTGCTTCGACAACACCGAGGATGCCCCGGCCGCACTGGTCCGTGCCGCCTTCTCCAGCGCTTCGAGATTCTTGCGATGATGGGCAAGGATCGCCTCGACATCGACGTTGGGCACCTTCAGGTCGCGGCCGAACCTGCCGAACATCTCCATGAAGGAATCGGATTCTGCTTGTCTGGCCATGACTGTCTTCTCCCCTTTGCCGCGGTTGCGGACGCCCTCGACGGGAGAATAGCACCCGAACGCCGTGTGTCCATTTCGAACGCACGCCTGGCGGTCGATACGGATCAATTGACCGGGAGCAGCAACTCGATCGTGTAGAGCACGATACCCGCCAGCCCGCCGATGATCATGCCGTTGAAGCGGATATATTGCAGGTCCCTGCCGATGTTCATCTCGATCAGACGTGTCAGTTGCGCCAGATCCCAGCGCTTGACCTGGTCGGCGATGAATTTCGATACGCCGCTCTTCTGGGTCTCGACGAAAGAGGCCAGCGCCACCACGAATCCTCCATTCATGTCGGCCCGGATCTGCGCATCGCCGGCAAGATGGCGGCCGACCTCGACGAACATGTTGGCGAGATGTTCTCGTATCAGCGAATTCGGCGCGTTGGCGTCCTGCTCGATGAACAGGCTGAGGCTCTCCCACATGTCGCCGGCCAGCGCCCGGACTTCGGGTCTGGCGAGGAAATCGCGCTTCATTTTCTCTGCTCGCCTGGCATATTGCTTGGACGTCCGCAGCCGTTCGACGAAACCTTGCGCGAAACGGTCGAATTCGGCGCGCATCGGGTGGTCGGGATCGGCACGCACCTCATCCAGCAACGAGCCCGCCGAGGCGACGATCTTCTTCAGGAGATAGGCATCGGCGCGGAACAGGTTGAACAGCGACGGCAGTTCCTCGCGGATCTTGTCGCGCATCGTCGCCAGCGCCTGTTCGTCGTTGAGGAACCGGCCGATGACCTTGATGAACTCGTCGAACAGCCTCTGGTGGCGGCGGTCGTCGGTGAGCGCCGACAAGAGTTCGGCGGCTAGCGGCGCCAGCGGCACCTTTTCGATCTGCTCGAGCATGCGGCTGGTGACGAAACCGCGCAGACCGGAGTGCTCGACGGCGGCAATCGCCTGCGGCACCAGTCTCACGACGAAGCGCG
Source organism: Mesorhizobium sp. B3-2-1 (assembly GCF_006439515.1). Taxonomy (NCBI): domain Bacteria; kingdom Pseudomonadati; phylum Pseudomonadota; class Alphaproteobacteria; order Hyphomicrobiales; family Phyllobacteriaceae; genus Mesorhizobium; species Mesorhizobium sp. B3-2-1. The sequence continues at coordinate 7,765 of NZ_VFTI01000037.1, forward strand.
ACAGGTCGGCGGCGCGCTCGGCATCGGCCAGCCAGTCGGCGACGAGCGCCGAAAAATCGACCTCGGCGAGTTTTTCACGCACCGGCTCCGGCGCCAGGAAATTGATCTCGATGAAACGGCCGAGATTGTCGGCGATGCGGTCCTGGTTTTCCGGGATGATGGCGGTATGGGGGATGGGCAGCCCGAGCGGCCGTTTGAACAGCGCCACCACCGCGTACCAGTCGGCAAGGCCGCCGATAGTTGCCGCCTCGGCGAAGGCGGCGACGAAGCCCAGCCACGGATAGCTGCTCTGGAAGGACTTGGCCAAGGCAAAGACGAGCACGCAGAGTGCCAGTGCTGCGGTGGCGACGAACTTTGTCCGCCGTAGCGCGGAAAGCTTGGCGCCCGCGTCGGCATCGAACCGCACTGGCGCCAGGGACTGGTCCGATTGAGCCATGGATGGGCCGCTCCTCGTCGATCTCAAGCCTATCTAGTGCTGCGGCCGCCGGAATGCCCGTGGCGGCCGGTTTGTCCCGGCGTTTGCCCGGCGATGCACATAAAGTTGACGAATTTGTTCATCTATGATGCCCAGCCAGTCTGGAATTATTCCAAGGTATAGGCCATATTCGGACGAGGCCAGTGGCGACTCCGAGGATCCGGATGAAGCCGCGCCAGCAAAGTTCTAGACTCTGGCATGGTTGCACCCGCGCCAGCGCTTCGTGAGGATGAAATGCGGCTTACCCGCCAAACCAACTATGCCATGCGCATCCTGATGTATTGCGCCGCCAACAATGAACGGTTGAGCCGCATCCCGGAGATCGCGGCCGCCTATTCGGTGTCCGAACTGTTTCTGTTCAAAATCCTGCAGCCTTTGGTCGAGAACGGCTTGGTCGAGACCGTGCGCGGCCGGAACGGCGGGGTGCGGCTCGGCCGTGCCGCCGAATCGATAAGCCTCTTCGACGTAGTGCGCGTGACCGAGGAAAGCTTTGCCATGGCGGAGTGCTTCGAGAACGATGCCGCCGAATGCCCGCTGGTCGACAGCTGCGCATTGAACTCGGCTTTGCGCGAAGCGCTCAACGCCTTCTTCGCCGTGCTTGCCCGCCACACGATCGCCGACCTCGTGGCGGCGCGGCCGAATGTGCGCAACCTGCTCGGCATCGACATGTTGATGGAGCGCCGCGCGCCGGCGGCTTGATCCCTGTCGCGTCGTGCGAGGTCGGCTCGGAATCAGGTCGGGTCGAGTCGAAAAAAGTGGCTTCTGAGAACCGGAACGGAGCGTACGTTTGGGTACGCGAGTACTGGAAGCGCAAAAAACCTCCATTTGCAGGCCGGCATCACCTGAACATCATCTGACCAAGGATTGCGGGAGCACGAACGGCACGTCGCCAACCGGCAGCACGCCGACCTTGAGACGGCAGTCGAACACCTTCTCGATCAGGTCGTCGCTCAGCACGCCCCGCGGCGGGCCGGTCGCGGCCAGCCGGCCGCGATGCATCACGAAGATGCGGTCGGCGTACATGGCCGTCAGATTGAGGTCGTGTAGGATCGCGACCACGCCCCCGCCCCTCCTGGCGAAATCGCTGGCGATGTTCATGATGATAAGCTGGTGCTTGATGTCGAGGCTGGAAATCGGCTCATCGAGGAAAAGATAGCGCGTCCTGCCATCGAGCACCGGCGCCCAGACCTGGCACAGCACGCGCGCAAGCTGGACGCGCTGCTGCTCACCACCCGAAAGCTCCTGGTAGAAACGCCCGGCAAAGCCGTCGAGATCGACCCGCGCCAGCGCGCGCTCCGGCAGGCGTTCGTCCTCGCCGGGCAGCACGCCCGAGCGGCCGCCGACGAGGCCAAGCCTGACGATCTCGCGCACGGTGAAGGGAAAGGACAAGGTCGTTGCCTGAGGCAGCACCGCTCGCACGGTCGCGGCCTCGACCGGCGTCATCGCCGACAGATCGCAACCGTTGATGACGATCCGTCCGGTATGGGCGAGATCCCCCGACATCGCCTTGAGAAAGGTCGTCTTGGCCGATCCGTGGGGCCGACGATGGCCGAGATTTCACCCGGCCTGACTTTGAAATCGACGTTGGCGACAATGCGCTTCTTGCCGATCGCCACAGAAACATCGCGCGCTTCGATCATGAAACACTCCTACAGGGTCCCAAATCTCACAGGTCGATCAGGCCGCGTTTGCGCAGCAGGATCCACAGGAAGAACGGCGCGCCTGCTATCGCGGTGACGATGCCGATCGCCGGCGCCACGATGGTGCGCGCGACGGCATCGGCGAGCAGTAGCAGCGAAGCGCCGAGCAGCGCCGAGGCCGGCAGCAGATAGCGATTGTCGGGACCGATCAGCAGGCGCAGCAGATGCGGCACCACGATGCCGACGAAACCGATGCCGCCGCTGACGGCGACGGACGCGCCGACCGCCGCCGAGACACCGATGATGGCCGTGTATTTCAGCCGCTGCACCGGAATGCCGAGATGGCCGGCGGTGGCCTCGCCGAGCGCCAGCGCGTTCAGGCCGCGGGCCAGGAATGGCATCGCCGCAAGTGCCAGAACGATGATCGGCCCGACGGAGGCGATCTTGGCCCATGTCGCACCACCGAGCGATCCCAGTGACCAGAAGGTGAGGTCGCGCAACTGGCGATCGTCGGCCATGAATATCAGGATCCCGGTCAGTGCCATGGCAAGTGCCGCCAGGGCTATACCCGCGAGCAGCATGGTGGCGACCGAGGTTTGCCCGCTGCCGGCGGGCGAGCAGACCGATCAATCGAAGAAGACTGACCAGGAAGAAGCAGCTCCCGCAGGCGCGACGCTGCTCGACAAGATCCTGGTGCTCAGCCGCACCGGCGAAACGACAATCGAATCGCTGGCTTCGGCCAGCCATGTCGACCGGGAGCAGCTCGACCGCCGCATGGCGACGACGCCGAACGAGATGCTTTTCGGTGTGCCCGGTGTCGTCGGGCAGGCAGACGCCAGGCGCGTCAGCACCAGCATCAACATACGCGGCCTGCAGGATTTCGGCCGCGTCGCCGTCATCGTCGACGGCGCGCGCCAGAATTTCCAGCGTTCCGACCACGGCACCCAGTCGACCTTCTACATCGATCCCGAACTGGTCAAATCCGTCGACGTGATCCGTGGTCCGGTCGCCAACACCTATGGCTCGGGTGCCATCGGCGGCGTCGTCTTCTTCGACACCAAGGATGCGGTGGATTTCCTCAAGCCTGACGAGACGTGGGCCGGCTCCGTCACCGGACGCTACGAGAGCAATGGCAAGGGCTGGACATCAAGCGCATCCGGCGCTTATCGCATCAATGAGAACTGGGACGTGTTGGGCAACATCGTCTACCGCGACTACGACAACTACAAGGACGGCGACGGCGACACCGTCAACGGCACTGGTTTCGACGTGCTGAGCGGCCTGCTCAAGACCACCATCCGGCCAACCGAGAACAGTGAGCTCAAGCTCGGCTGGGTCGGATCGAGCGACGGCTGGGACGAGACCAGCGGCGGCGTGCCTGTGAATGATGTCGACCTGAAGTCGAACACCTTCACGGCCCGCTACAACATCACGGACGAAGACAAGAGCTGGCTCGATCTCCACATCAACACCTCCTACAACAAGACCAATCTCGACCTGACCAGTCTCGTGCCGCAGAACCGCTTCGATCCGGTGACCGGGCTTCCCGTGGTGCTGCCGGCAGGATCACAGTCGACATTCGATGTCGGCACGACCGGAATCGATATCTGGAACACGTCAAGGTTCGAAACGAGCGCCATCGCGCATGAACTGACCTATGGCGGCGACTGGGTCGGCGACAACGTCAAGACGAGCGCCGCCGCAGGCGGCGACAGTTTCTACACCCCTTCGGGCAAGCGGAATGTGTCGGGCGCCTACGTCCAGGACAAACTCACCTGGGATTGGCTCGAGGTCATCGCCGGCTTGCGTTACGACAGCTACAGCCTGAAGGATGACACGCACGATATTTCCGGCGACAGGCTATCGCCGCGCGTCACGGTCGGTGTCTCGCCGTTCGGGAGCGCCGGGCTTGCCGGCCTGCAATTCTATGGCACCTATGCGGAAGGCTACCGCTCGCCGTCGATCACGGAGACGCTAATCAGCGGCAACCATCCGGCTGGCGTCAGCTTCCCGTTCCTACCCAATCCAAATCTGCGACCTGAAACCGGCAAGACGACGGAGTTCGGCGTCAATTACAAGCAGAACGACATCATCGAGGCTGGCGACGCGCTTCGTCTCAAGGCCGCCTACTTCAACAACGATGTCGACGATTATATCGAAGGTGTGACGCTGTCACCGTTCGCCCCAGGCAGCGGCTGCCCCTTCGGTCCCGGCATCCCGATCTGCTTCCAGTATCAGAATTTCGCCAAGGCCCAGATCAACGGCTTCGAGCTGGAAGGCGTTTACGAGGCGGGATGGGGCTATGCCGGCCTCTCGGCTTCGATCACGGACGGCCACACCGTTTCCTATAAGGGTGTGGAAGCCGACCTCGCCACCATTCCCTCCTCCCAGGTCACCGCTCAACTCGGCTTGCGCTTCCTCGAGGACAAGCTGACCGTCGGTGGCGAGGTGCAGTACAACGGCAAGCCGAAGGGCAATGCGGTGGCCACCGACTATACGCTGGTCAACGCCTTCGCCAGCTATCAGGCGACCGACGATCTGAAAGTCGATTTCCGTGCCGACAATCTGTTCGACGTCAAATACGCCAACCCGCTGAATGGCAGCACGACCGTCGCTGTCTACGAACCCGGCATCACGCTGAAGCTGGCGGCAACCATGCGATTTGGAGGCTGAGCATGACGGACTTGACGACATCCCTTCGTCTGCTGACCTCGACGCTGGCGATGTCGCTTGCGACGGTTCCGGCGTGGGCTGAACAGTCCGCGCCGGTCCTGACCTAAGGTGGGACTGGAATCCCGCCTTGGCACGACATATCGTGGCCCGGCCTCTGGCCGGCCTTCTGCCGTTCGAGCCAGTCTATCTTGATTTGACAATGTTGCCTGGGCCGCTGCATTTTCCGCCGCGCGACATGCAGAAAACCAGTCTCCTCCCCGATGCCGGCGGCGAGTTGGCCATCGTGCCGGCTGAGCCGCTTGCCCAGACGCGACCGCCTGCCGGCAACGGCAAATGGCCGGCTGCGATCGTCATCTCCTGCCTGCTCCATGCAGGCCTAGCGGCTGCTTTTCTGATCTCGCCGGCCCGCACGTTCGATTCCAGGGAGTCGGAGCAGTCGGAAGGCGGCGATCACACAGGCAACAAGGTGGCCGGGAGTGCCCTGGACAAGGACCCTACGGCAATAGATGTCAGGCTGGTGCCGAACCAGCCGCCGGTCAAACCACATCAGGCAGAGGCGGCTAGGCCGACGCCGCCGACAGAATCTTCGCGGCCCGTGCGGGAAGCCGCGACACAGGATCGAGAGCCCGTCCGTGACGCCGTAAAGCAAGCGTCAGAGCCCTCGCGGGAACCCGCCAAACAGCCAGTGGTCACGCCCGACATATTGGTGGCGGCAACCGCGCGCCCGGACAAGCAGAGCGTGGCCGCCAGCAGCGAAACGCCGGTGCAGCCGAACGCCCGGGCCGAACCGGTCGAAATGCCTGTCGCCGTCCCGGACCAGCCGCCGATCCCCTATGCAAGGCCAACTCCGGCAACCGTCCCTGCGACAGCCGAAAGGAGCGGCACGGCCGATGGCCAGGATCGGCCGGCGCAAGCGGCCAGCAAGGGCAAAAGGCAGAAAGAGGCCGGCAGCGCCGCGGAAGACAGCTACCGCGGCGACGTCTTTCGAAAGCTTGGCAGCGTCAATCGTACTCTCCCGCCATCGCTGCAACTGGCTGCGCGTAACAATGCGGTTGTCGCATTCGTTATAGGCCGGAAGGGCAACATGGATCAGTTGCGCATTCTGGAAAGCTCAGGATCGGCGACTTTCGATGAGGCCGCGCTTGGCATCGTGCGCAAGGCCGCTCCCTTCCCTCCAATTCCGCCACAGGCCGGGACTCCGAGTTTGGAGTTCGAGGTCGGGATCGGCCCGTTTTGAACAGGCCAAGAACAACGTTGCGGCGCCAACCATCAACATCCGCATGAAAGGAACCCCATGTACATCGCCATGAACCGTTTCAAGGTGCAGACCGGCTCCGAGGCCGACTTCGAAGCCGTTTGGAAGAACCGGGATTCCAGCCTTGCCGAGATGAAAGGCTTTCGGGAATTCCATCTGCTGCGCGGCCCGGTCAACGAGGCCGAAGGCTACACGCTGTTTGCTTCGCACACGGTCTGGGCGAGCCACGACGACTTCGTCGCCTGGACCAAGTCGGAGAACTTCCGCGCCGCCCACCGCAATGTCGGGACGACGAAGGTCCATTATCTCGGCCACCCTCAGTTCGAGGGCTTTTCCGTCGTCGAGGGCGCGTAAGCACCGACCAGTCTATGCGGCGGCCAAGAGGCTGGCATTGCCACCCGCGGCGGTGGTGTCGACGCAGACCGCCCGCTCATGCGCATAGGCCGCCGGATTGAGCACCTCGCTGACCAGCGGCACGATCGGCCCGCTGCGCTCGGCGATGACCTTGCGCACGATGCGCGCCGCCTCGGGCGTGCCTGAAAAAGCAACGACATCGACGCGCAGCGAGCGCGCCTCGACAGGATCGGGGCGGCCGTCGATGGCCGCCAGCGGCAGGCCTTTCCCGGTCAATGCGGAGAGGGCAGCCGGGGCACCTGGCGCCACCGCCAGCACCGCATTGCCGGCGGCGAGCGCCTGGATGGTCTGCGCAAGCAGCGTGTCGGCGTCCGGCCCCAGGCACAGCACCCGGCCGCGCGGCGACAGCGACAGCGTGTTGGCCTCGCCGGTCGGGCCAGGCAAATCGACCTGGCCGAAATCGACGCCGGCAGCGGCACCGATCGCCGCCGCGCCCTTGCCGCGCAGATGCTTCCTCAGAATGGCGATCCGGTCCGGCCGCGTCGACCAGCCGCCAAGCGCCGGATCGGGCAGATTGTCGGCCAGTTCGGTCGCTGTCACCCTATGACCCTCGCCGACTTCCGTGCCGGCTTCCGGCCCCTTGCGGAAACGCCTGAGATAGTGCGGGCCGCCGGCCTTTGGCCCGGTGCCCGACAGCCCCTCGCCGCCAAATGGCTGCGAACCGACGACGGCGCCGATCTGGTTGCGATTGACGTAGATGTTGCCGGCATGGATGCCGTCGACGAAATGCTGCACGCGGCCCTCGATGCGCGTATGCAGGCCGAAGGTCAGGCCATAACCCTTGCGGTTGATGGCGGCGATGACGGTGTCGATCTGGTCGGCGTCGAAGGTCGCGACGTGCAGCACCGGCCCGAACACTTCGCGTTCCATCTCCTCGATGCCCTTGACGCGGAAGACGTGCGGCGCGACGAAGCGGCCGTCCTTAGGGGGTTCCAGCTTGGCGATCAGCCGCCCTTGCAGCCCCATCGTCGTGCAATAATCGCGGATCGAACTTTGCGCTTCATCGTCGATCACCGGCCCGACATCGGTCGAAATCCGCCAGGGATCGCCGACATTGAGTGCCTCCATGGCGCCCTTCAGCATCTCCAGCATCTTCTTCTCGACGTCTTTCTGCACATAGAGCACGCGCAGCGCCGAGCAGCGCTGGCCGGCGCTCTGGAACGCCGACGCCAGGATGTCGCGCACCGCCTGTTCGGGCAGTGCGGTGGAATCGACGATCATGGCATTGAGACCGCCGGTCTCGGCAATCAGCATGGCGTCCGGCGCGGCGGTCTCGGCCAGCTGTTTTTCGATCAGCTTGGCAACCTCGGTCGAGCCGGTGAAGCAGACGCCGGCAATACGCGGATCCGCTGTCAGCGGGCCGCCGACCGATGGGCCGTCGCCGGGCAGGAGCTGGATGACGTCTTCCGGCACGCCGGCCTCGCGCAGCATCTCGACGGCGCGGAAGGCGATCAGCGGCGTCTGCTCGGCCGGTTTGGCGATCACCGAATTGCCGGTGACGAGTGCTGCCGCGATCTGGCCGGTGAAGATGGCGAGCGGGAAATTCCACGGCGAAATGCACACGATCGCGCCGCGCGCTTGCGTGCCCGCCTCGGCATTCGTCGCCTCGGCGGCGTAGTAGCGCAGGAAGTCGACGGCCTCGCGCACTTCGGCGATGCCGTCGGCCAGCGATTTGCCGGCCTCGCGCGTCGCGAGCGCAAAGAACTCGACGGCATTGGCCTCGTAAAGGTCGGCCGCACGGTCGAGGATCGCGGCACGCTCGGCGGCCGGCCGTTTTGCCCAGGCCGGCTGCGCCTCCACCGCGATTCGTACGGCGGTCGCGACTTGCTTGGCGGCGGCCTCGTGAACCGTGCCGACGACCTCGGAAGGCTTTGCCGGATTGACGATCGGGCGCTGCTTGCCGTAGCCGGCGGCGCGCGTGATCGGCTTGGCGTGCCAGCGATCGCGACCCGCGAATGCCGATTTGGCCCGGTCGATCGCTGCCAGCGTCACCGTATCGGTGATGTCGAACCCTTTCGAGTTGCGACGGCCCGCGCCAAAAATCTGGGAAGGCCGAGTGATCGCCGGATTGGCGGCGGGACCCTGGTGTTCGACCGTTTCCAGTGGATCACGCGCGATGTCCTCCGGCTCGACCTCCTCGTCGGTCAGCTGATGCACGAAAGAGGAATTGGCGCCATTCTCCAGCAGGCGGCGGACCAGATAGGCAAGCAGGTCCGAATGCGCTCCAACCGGAGCATAGATGCGGCAGCGCGTGCCTTCGGCCTTGCGCACCGTTTCGTGCAGCGCCTCCCCCATACCGTGCAGGCGTTGGAATTCGAAGGTGTCGCGGTTGTCGGCCATCGACAGAATGGCGGCGACGGTGTGGGCATTGTGGGTGGCGAATTGCGGATAGATTCGATCGGTCATGCCAAGCAGTTTTTTCGCGCATGCGATGTAGGAAACGTCGGTGTTGGCCTTGCGCGTGAACACGGGATAGCCTGACAGTCCGAGCGTCTGCGCCCGCTTGACCTCGGTGTCCCAATAGGCGCCCTTGACCAGCCGAACCATGATGTTGCGGTTGTACTTTTTGGCCAATTCATAGAGCCAGTCGATGGTGAAAGCCGCGCGCGGGCCATAGGCCTGCACGACGACGCCAAAACCGTTCCAACCGGCGAGCTCCGGCTCCGCCAGCACGCGCTCGACCACATCGAGCGAAAGGTCGAGACGATCCGCCTCCTCGGCATCGATGTTGAGGCCCATCCGCGAATGTCTAGCCGCGAGAGCGAGCGACAGCAGCCGCTCGGCCATCACAGGCAGCATTTCTTCCTTCTGCGCCACCTCGTAGCGCGGATGCAGCGCCGAGAGCTTGACCGAGATGCCGTGGTTAAAGCGGATATCGGGGCCGTTGGAGCCGGAATCGAGCGAGGAAATGGCGTCGGCATAGGCCTTGTGGTAGCGCAGCGCATCCGCCTCGGTACGGGCGGCCTCCCCCAGCATGTCGAAGGAATAGAGGTAACCCTTCTGGATCATCGGCCGGCCGCGCTTGACGGCTTCGGCGATGGTGCGGCCGAGTACGAACTGCTCGCCCATCTCGCGCATGGCGGCGGCCACCGCCTTGCGGATGACCGGTTCGCCAAGACGGCGCACCATCGAGCGCAGCGTGCCTTCGATGCCGCCCTCGCCTTCGTCGAGCACCCTGCCGGTCAGCATCAGCGCCCAGGTCGAGGCGTTGACGAAGATCGAGCTCGAACCGCCTGAATGCGCCGACCAGTCGTGCGGCGCGATCTTGTCGGCGATGAGATCGTCCATCGTCTCGGTATCGGGCACGCGCAGCAGCGCCTCGGCCAGGCACATCAGCGCCACGCCTTCCTTGGTGGAGAGACCATAGGCGGAGAGGAAGACTTCCATCAGGCGGGGATCGGTGGAGCCCCGCACCGCCCGCACCAGGTCGGCCGCGCGGACCGAGATCGCCTTGCGGTCTCCTGCCGAAAGCCCGGTCGCCTCGGCTAATCGCTTAACCGCTGCGTCTTCGTCGGGCAAATAGTTGGCACGGATCTGCTGGCGGATGGCGTCGAGCGGCATGGCGGTCCTATGAGCAAGCATAAGGGAACGGGCCGGCGGTCACCGGACCGAATGGCGCAAGCTAGCACAAGTACCAGATTTCAGGCGATCTGAAAAAATCGACAGCGTAGATCAATTGACCTATGATAGCGCTAAGAATCGCTGATTTAGGCTACAGTTTCGATGACAGAAGACCAATTGGACCGCATCGACAGGAACATCCTGTCGGCGCTGGCCGGCAATGGCCGGCTTTCCATGTCGGAACTGGCCGCCAAGGTCGGCCTGTCGAAGACACCGGTGCAGGCGCGGGTGAAGCGGCTGGAGAAGGACGGCTATATCAGGGGATACCAGGCGATCATCGACCGCGAGCGCATGGGCGAAGGCCATGTCGCCTTCGTCCAGGTGAAATTGTCGGACACCCGATCCGCCGCGCTCGATGCCTTCAACCGGTCCGTACAGGCCGTGCCGGAGATCGAGCAGTGCCACATGATGGCATCGAGCTTCGACTATCTCCTGAAGGTCCGTACCCGGGACATCGCCGCCTACCGTCGCGTGCTCGGCGAGCGCATCTCGGCCCTGCCCCATGTCGCCCAGACCTCGACCTTCGTGGCGATGGAAACGGTGAAGGACCGGTAGACACTTAATGGCCGGCGCGTGACTTCGGCTTGCCCGGCTCGAAGCTGATGCGCAATTTCGATCCGGTCGCCTTTGCGAAGCGCTGCAAGGTTCGGGTCGAGGGCATGTTTCGGCCGCTCTCCAGGCGAGCGATCACGGCTTGTGTAGTTCCCATGGCCGCAGCGACCTGTTCCTGAGTCATATCGGCGTCGCCTCGTGCCCTGATCAAAGCTTCGGCTATGGCGAATTCTTCCTCCAACGCATCGTATTCGACAACGAATTGAGGGTCCTTGAACCACTCCTTGGCGGCGTCCTCGACTGAAATTGCTTTTCGGCTCATGGAACCTCCTTCGCTCGCTTTAGGGCAAGCTCGATCTCGTTTCGCGGCGTCTTCTGGGTCTTCTTGGCAAACACCCGCACCACAACCACGCGGCGTTCGAAAGCAGTGACATAGACCGCGCGAGCAATGCCATCCCGGCCCTTCATCCGCATTTCCCAGAGCGGGCCTTCCAGATGCTTCACATATGGTTCATGGACTTTCTGCAGCCCATGCACTTCGATCAGCCGCGATATCCGCAGAAAACTGGCGAGAATATCTTTTGGCTGGGCCTCCAGCTCCCGTCTCACCTCGACATTGAGAAACTCGACTGACCAGCTCATCGGGTTACAACATATCTTTTTTGCAATATTTTTTCAACTGCTCAGCATGCGACTGACAGTCCTTGGCGTCATTCCGACAGCGTCTTCAGGAAGGCCACCAGCGCGGCGCGCTCGCGGTCCGACAGCTCCAGTGGATGGACCTCGGATGTCCCCTCCACACTTGGCGCGGCCTTGGCGTAGTGCGCCACAACCTCGTCGAGCGATGAAAACTGCCCGGCATGCATGTAGGGCGGCCGCGTCGCCGCACCGCGCAACGACGGCGTCTTGTAGGCGCGCACAAGTTCCGGCGCATCCTTGACCATGAAGCGCAGTTCGCCGCAGGCACTGGCATCGCCATCGCGATAGGCGCCGAAGCAGTTGAACGGGTCGGCCTCGACCTGGGCCACCGCATCGACCCGCCCACGGTCCGCCGGCAGGCCGGCAACCGGCGGCACACCCGTGTTGTGAAAACCGTTGTCGCTGAAGCGCGGGCCGTTGTGGCAGGTCACGCAATTGGCCTTGCCGATGAACAGTTTCAGCCCAAGGATTTCTTCTTGCGAAAAGGCCGCGTCGCCTGTCGGTTCGGCGCCCGTGGCAAGGTCCAGCGCAAAGCGGTCGAAGCGCGTCGGCGCCGGCTCGATCGAGCGTTCGAAAGCGGCGATCGCCTTGCCGATATTGGCGTAGATGCGGTTGACCGCATTACGCTGCGCGTCGCTCATCGCGTTCCAGGCTGCCCTTTCCACATCGCTTCCAAGCGGGCTGGCATTCGGCGGAATGCCAGACAAATCAGGCAATGGCCCGAAGATCCGCTCATAGCGTTCGCCGAAGCGTGTCTTCATGTAATGCGCATGGGCGGTGCGGTTTCCCGCCTGTTCCAACGGGTTTTCGAGCGGTGTCAGCGCCTGCGCCCACAGGCTGTCGCGACGTCCGTCCCAGAAGAACCAGGGGTCGCGCGCCACACCGGCCAGGGGCATGGTGCGCCGGTTGGTGCGGCCGACGCCCACCGCTTGCGGCAGGTCATCCTGGAACTGGCGGTCGATCTTGTGGCAGGTCGAGCAAGACACCGTGCCATCCCGGCTCATCCCGACGTCGAAGAACAGCGTCGAGCCGAGTGCGGCGGCGGCTGGCACATCCGCAAAGCGATTGGTGGTGTCCGGCTTTAGCGCCGGCAGTGTGTTCAATGCCAGCGAAGCAATCGTTTTCTTCTCGGCGTCGGAAAAATCCGGCTTGCCGCAACCGGCAAGGATGGCCGCCACCGTCAGTGCCAAAAAGCAGAAAAAGCGCCTCATCGACCGCTCACAGCACCACGTTGAACAGCACAGTGTCGGAGCCCGCGCCGGACGATATGGCAAAACGCAGTTGCCACCAGCCGCTCATGGTGAATTTCACCCCTTCGATGCGGTAGCGTCCCTCGCCTAGATAGTCGGTCGCCTGAGGGCTGGTCGGCAGACCGTGATTGTGTTGCGGCATTCCGCCGGAGATGCCGATCGCGGCGCGCTCCACCGAAGCCCCTGTCTTTGTCTTCAGCGTCAGCAGCCAGGATTCCAGCTCGCCCTGCCGCACCACGCCGTGTTCCGGCACGAAACTCGCTACATACAACCCGTTGTCGGTTTTCTTCGTCCGCGAGACATCCGGGCCGACGGGCTGTGCCGAATGCGGCGCGGTCAGATAAACGGCCGCCAGCACGCCGACCAGCAAAGCAGCCAGACCAAGACCCGCCAACAGATAACGCCATAACGATGCCAAACCGGTTCCTCTTCCGCGGATAACGTTCTGCCGGGCGGATCGCATCCCGCCAGCCTGTGGGAAAACGCTGTGGCGCAAAAATGCCTGCTTGCCAAGCATGGCGCTGCGGCCGGCAAAAAGCTACAGCACGCAAATCACTGGAGGATTGCAGATGGTCGGAAACGGCGTCGCCTCGATCGGCGAATGCATGCTGGAACTGTCGGGCCAGACCGGCCCGAACTGGCGCATGGGCTTTGCCGGCGACACGTTCAACACACTGTGGGCGCTGCATGCGCTGAGCGCTGACCGGCCGGCAACCTATGTCTCGGCTTTCGGCGACGACCCTTTCTCGCAAGGCCAGATCGCTTTCTTCGCCGAAAACGGCATCCGCATCGGTTCCAGCCCGGTCATACCGGGCGCACGCCCCGGCCTCTATGCGATCACGCTGACCGGCGCAGAGCGTTCCTTCACCTACTGGCGCGGCGACGCCGCCGCCAGGCAGCTCGCGTCGGATCCAGCAGCACTGTCGAAAAATCTGGAAAATCAGGCGCTTGTGTACTTTTCTGGAATTACCTTGGCAATTCTGGACGATGTCGCGCGCAAGACACTGCTTGCAGCGGTGACCAAGGCACGCGCGGCGGGCTCGCAGATCGCCTTCGATCCTAACTATCGGCCACGGCTCTGGCGCAGCCGCGAGGATGCGCAGGCAGCGATCGTCGAAGCGCTTGCCGTCACCGACATCGCATTGCCGACCTTCCCGGACGAGCAAATGCTGTTCGGCGATGACACGCCGCAGGCGACCGCTGATCGCCTCGGTCAATTGGTCAAGGAGGTCGTGGTCAAGAACGGCGAAGCACCGGCGTTGATTGCCGAGGGTGGAGCGCTGCGGGAGGTCGCCGCAATCCATGTCGCGATGCCCGTGGATACGACAGGTGCCGGGGATTCCTTCAACGGCGGCTATCTCGCCGCACGGCTCGCCGGGTTTGGTCCGACGGACGCTGTCCGGCACGCGCACCGCGTTGCCGCCGCCGTCGTGCAGGTCCGCGGGGCGCTGGCGCCGTTCGAGACGCTACGAGCGGCGTTCGACAAGTCCTGAAAAAGCTAACCCTGCCGGAACCGGTATTCGGTCACGTGGTGGTAGATTGCGCCCGGCCATAGCGTCGCCTGCGGGAAATAGGGCCGGTTCGGCGCGTCCGGCCATATTTGCGGCTCCAGGCAAAAACCGCTGAAGGCCTTGTAATTTCGTCCTTCCAGGCCGGTGCGTGGCGTCACATATTGGCCGGTATAGAGCTGAACACCAGGCTCCGTGGTCCAGACTTCCATCTCGACGCCGGAATTCGCCCCTTGCACCCACGCTGCCTGCTTGAGCGGCCCGCGTGTCGCGGCCAGGCAGAAATTCTGGTCGTAGGGAAGCTGCTCACCCTCGGTCTCCATGCGCAGCGGCCGCGCATGGCGAAAATCGAAAGGCGTGCCATCGACCGGCTTCACCACGCCGGTCGGGATCATGTCGCCGTCGACAGGCAGATAGGCGCCGGCGTTCAGCATCATCCTGTGGTCGAGAATGTCGCCCGTGCCGCCATCATCGAGGTTGAAGTAGGAATGCTGGGTGAGATTGCACGGCGTCGGCTCCTCGCAGGTCGCCGTCAGTTCGACGCTCAGCGTGCCGGGAATTTTCAGCCGGTAGGTGCAGGTAACGTCGAGCGCGCCGGGAAAGCCCATCGCGCCATCGGGATCATGCAGCGTCAGCGTGACAAAATCCCTGCCATGCAGTGAAACCGTCCATGGCCGGTGGGAGTAGCCTTGCGAGCCGCCATGCAGCGTATGCTTGTCCAGGAAGTTGCGCTCGGTCTGGTACCGGTTGCCGCCAATCGTGAAGCGGCCGTCGCCGATGCGGTTGGCGTAGCGCCCAACCACGGCCCCGAAGAAGCCAGTGTCGGTCTCATAGGCCTCCAGATTGCTGTAGCCGAGGACCAACGGCGCATCATGCCCGGTCAGGCGAAGGTCCTGGACGATGGCGCCAAGCCCGATGATGTTGGCGGTGAGGCCGCCGCCCCTGATGGTGAAGCGGCGGATCGGTTCGCCCGCCTGCGTCGTGCCGAAAACCTCGCCGTCCTTCATCATCATGCCCGCAAATGCCAGTGGATCCAAAGGACTTCGGCTGGTTGTTCAGCCTGAGGCAGGTTTACCAGCCTGCCCCAGCACGAGCCTATCAGAGGCCGAGGCCGCCGATGCACACATATTTGGTATCGAGGTAGTCCTCAATGCCCTGATGTCCGCCTTCCTTGCCAAGTCCGGATTCCTTGACGCCGCCGAACGGTGCCTCCGGGGTGGTGATGAGGCCTTCATTGACGCCGACCATGCCGTATTTCAGGCCTTCCATGACCCGGAAGGCGCGGCCGAGATCGCCCGTATAGAAATAGCAGGCAAGGCCGAACTCGGTGTCGTTGGCAAGCGCGACGGCCTCTTCCTCGGTTTCGAACTTGAACACGGGTGCGACCGGGCCAAAGATCTCTTCCTTCATGAAGCGCATTTTCGGCGTCGCGTTGGCGATGACCGTCGGCTGGAAGAATGAGCCGCCGAGCGCGTGGCGATGACCGCCTGCGACGACCTTGCCGCCCTTCGAAGTGGCATCGGCGATCAGCTCCTCGACCTTCTCGACCGCCTTCTCGTCGATCAGCGGCCCCTGCTGGACGCCTTCCTCAAGGCCCGAGCCGACCTTCAGGCCGTCGCTGGCCGCGGCGAGCTTCTCGACGAACTTGTCGTAAACACCTGCCTGGACGAGGAAGCGGTTGGTGCAGACGCAGGTCTGGCCGGAATTGCGGTATTTGGCGGTGATCGCGCCGGCCACGGCACGGTCGATGTCGGCGTCGTCGAAGACGATGAACGGCGCATTGCCGCCGAGTTCCATAGACACCTTCTTGACGGTGACCGACGATTTCTGGATCAGGATCTTGCCGACCTCCGTCGAGCCGGTGAAGGTGATCTTCTTGACCAGCGGATTGGCGCAGATCTCGTCGCCGATCTCGCCGGCGGCGCCCGTCAGGATGTTGACGACGCCCTTGGGAAAGCCCACTTCCTCGGCCAGCGCGCCCCAGGCGAGGCCGGAATACGGCGTCTGCGAGGCCGGTTTGACGACGGCGGTGCAGCCTGCGGCAAGTGCGGGACCGAGCTTGCGGGCCAGCATCGAGGACGGGAAATTCCACGGCGTGATGGCGGCGATGACTCCGACCGGCTCCTTGGTCACCAGGATGCGGCGGTCCGCCCATGGCGAGGGCACGACGTCGCCGTAAGTGCGGCGGCCTTCTTCGGCGAACCACAGGATGTAGGCGGCAGCCGAACCGATCTCGCCCTTGGATTCGAACAGCGACTTGCCCTGCTCGATGGTGAGCAGTTCGGCCAGCACGTCCTGATTGTCCATCATCGCGTCATGCAGCTTGCGCAGCAGCTTGGAGCGCTCGAGCGCGGTCGTCTTGCGCCAGGTCTTGAAAGCTTCGTCGGCGGCCTCGATGGCGCGGCGTGTCTCGGCCTTGCCCGACTTCGGCACCGTGCCGATCTTGAGGCCGGTAGCCGGATTGTTCACATCGACCGTCTGGCCGCTGTCGGCCTGCACCCACTCGCCGTTGATGAGATTGGCCTGGCGCACGAAATGGCTGGTTTTCTGAAGCATGGTCTAGCCTCCGTTCGGCGCTCACGGGCCGCTATCTGGATGTCTTCGGTAAAGCGCAGGCAGGGCCGCACGCTGGAGCCATTGCTCTTAACCTAGGGAAAGCCCCGCAAGCAATCGCAAGATGGCATATAGGGGTTGGACCAGCGCAAGACGAGGGCGGGTTGGCATGCGCCGTCGTCAATCTCACCCGAAGACATGCAGGACCACCGTCAGCCAGAAAGCGGTGGTGAGGACGGCGCAGGCAGTCGCGATGGTCATCTGGTTCGACGCCAGTGCCTGGCCGGTGTTGAACTGGACGGCGATGAGATAGGAGTTGATGCCGGAGGGCAGCGCCGCCACCACGACCGCCACCTTGGCCGTCAATGGCGGCAGGCCGAGCAGCCAGACGAAGGCAAGAACCAGAGCCGGCATCAGGAACAGCTTCAGCACCGAAAGCGCCAGCGCCGGGCGAACATTGCCCGATATGCCGAAGCGGCGCAGGCTTAGCCCCATGGCAAACAGCGCCACCGGCCCGGCCGTATTCGCCAGCGCATCGACCAGCCGCATGACGAGACTAGGCAACGGCACGCCGCTGAGCCGCCATGCCAGCCCCAGGAGAATGCCGATGATCAGCGGGTTGATGAACAGCCGTCTCAGGAAGCCGCGCAGGACCCGCAACGGATGCACATGTTCGCCGCCGCCCCGGCCGAACATCTCGAACAGCACGATCGAAGCCATCATCATGATCGGCAGATGCACCGAGACCAGCAGCGACAGCACTTCGAAGCCGCTCGGACCGAATATGCCAAGGATGAAGGGGGCACCGAGCAGCACGATATTGGAATAGGCCGACGACACCCCGCCGACCACCCCGGCGCGCGCATCGCGGCCGAAGATCCGCGTGGTGACGACATGGCCCGCGGCCCAGGTGATCGCCGCGGCGGTGAAATAGGCACCCCATAGCGGCCATGGCGCCACGCCGTGGAAATCGGCCTTGACCATGGTCTGGAACAGAAGCAGCGGCATTGCCACCGAGACCGCGAAGTCGGATATCCCCTCGCCGCTCGCCGGCCTCAAATAGCCTGTGAGCCCAGCGAGATAGCCGAGCGCGACAAGACTGAAGACGAACAGGACGGTTTCGGTGAGCGGAGACATTTTTCAGGGATAGGCGACCCACGGTCGCGGCGCAATCGCGCCCGAATTTGATCATCGTCGGCAGGCAAGCTTTACCGAAGCCGGCTACACGATCCCCATGCCGCTCACCGACCAGAAGATCGATCTGGTGAAGCAGCAGCTCGCCAAAAAGTGAGGCATGAGACGCGGCCGACGCCTGGCTTGTCTTTGTGCCCGCTTTCCAATCCCTATATGCGAATGGTTGGGACCCGATGCGGACTCATGGAAGGGGTGGCGATGATCCGGTTAGCCTTGGCGTTGTTCCTGCTTGTGGTCCCCGCCGCCGCGCACGCGACGGACGCCGGCTGGGCGCTGCTGCGCGACGGCGGCCATGTCGTGCTGCTGCGCCACGCCATGGTCACCGGCACCACCGACCCCGCCAATTTCGACATCGGCAATTGCGCCACCCAGGTCAATCTGTCGGCGCGCGGCAAGCAGCAGGCAAGCAAGATCGGCGCCCTGTTTGCCGCCCGCGCGGCTCCCATCGAGCGCATTCTGTCCAGCCGCTATTGCCGCTGCCTCGACACGGCACGCACCGCCTTCGAGGCCGAGCCGGAGCCTTTTCCACCGCTCGACCTCCTGAAGGGCGACGATGCACAGAAAGCAGCGCAGATCGCCGCCATCATGAAGGAAATCCGCGCCTATTCCGGCTCCGACAATCTGGTCCTGGTCACCCATCTGGAAAACATCGTGGCGCTCACGGGCGTCGCGCCGCGCGAGGGCGAGGCGGTGGTCGTCGAACCGCAGGGCGACGGCCTGCGCGTGCTTGGCCGCGTCACCTTCTGAGGCTGCAGCTCCCGATTGCAGACGCGGCCTCCAGCGTTGCCAAAATGCCACACCGAAAAGAAGCCGCGAATTCGACATGTCAATGCCGCTTGCGACAACCCGTCGCAGGGGCTATAGGCGCGCTCCCGGTCACGAAAACCGAAGCGAGCACAACGGTTGGAGCTTTCGTCTCCGCCCGTGCAGGCGGCTTTGCCGCCCTGTGTACGGCGCCGCTTTGGGGATTGGGATCGCGGATGTAGCTCAACTGGGAGAGCGCCGGACGTAATCCGGAGGTTGTGGGTTCGAGTCCCGTCGTCTGCACCACGGATAGCTCAGCTGGGAGAGCATCAGACTCATAATCTGACTGTCGAAGGTTCGATTCCTTCTCCATTGGCCTGATAAGCCAGCACCTACCAGGTGTTATCTGAAACGGTCCGGGGACTGGAATGCTGAAGACCTAACGGACGGCCAAAGCCTTCGGGCCAAGGCCGTGTCGAAAGGTCTGACGCCATCGGCTCGCGGCCAGGCTCGCGGTGATGGTCAAGGCGCAGCGTCGCCGGCAACGGAGACTTTTGGCCTCCGGCGCCCGCTTCACTGCCCCGCGATCCGCTCCCGAGGACCCGCCACGGATTGATGCCACCAGTCCCCGGATCATTCGTGCCGGAATTGGAAGTGACACGAGAAACGAAGGGAAGATCGACGCATGACGTGACGCCTCGCATGGGGCCATGCCCGACAGGAGTAAGACAATGATGACCATTCTCGACAAGGTTCTTGGACGCGAGCGCGTCCTCGTAAAGGAAAACGAACGTGATCTCACCCTCTACAAGGGAGAGATCAAGGCTGTCCTGCTGCCGGGTGAGCACTTGCTCGCCAACCGGAACCAGAGCCTTGAGGTGTCCCGGCACGATCTGAAGAACCCGGAATTCGTTTCGGCGTACGAGAAGGCGTTGTTCGACAAGCTCCCGGACGTGGCCGCGCGTCATTTCACCGTCGTCCGCACCGGGCGCACGGAGGTCGCAATCATCGAGCGTGACGGCAACCTCCATTCCGTGCTGGCGCCGGACCGCAAGCTGGTGCTGTGGACCGATGCCGGACCGTGGAAGGTGACGATGATCGAAACGTCGGCCGATCTTGCCATCGATCCGGCGGTCATGCGCCGGCTCGGCCAGGCCCGGAAGGCGGAGTTGATGTCCGTCCATCCGGTTCTGGATGGTCAGGCCGGATTGCTGTTCGTCGACGGTGTCCTTGTGCGGACGCTTGCCGCTGGCGTGCACGGCTTCTGGAACGTCGGACGGATGGTGCAGATCAAGGTCGTCGACCTCAAGCGCCAGTCGCTCGACGTCGCCGGGCAGGAAGTGCTGACCAGGGATCGCGTCACGATCCGCGTCAACATCGCCGCCGAATACCGGGTCGTCGATCCGGTCAAGGCGGTGAGCGCGGTGAAGGACTTCTCCGAGGCCCTCTACCGTGCCCTGCAATACGCCTTCCGCAAGACGTTGGGCGCGCTCACCCTCGACCAGATCCTTGAAAAGAAGGTGACGGTCGACGAAGAGGCGGCGGCCAAGGTCCGGGCCGACATGGCCGAGATCGGGGTCGAGGTCAGCGATATCGCGCTCAAGGATGTCATCTTGCCGGGCGAGATGCGCGAGATCCTCAACCAGGTGGTTTCGGCCGAAAAGCAGGCCGAGGCCAATGTCATCCGCCGCCGCGAGGAGACGAACGCCACGCGTTCCCTGCTCAACACGGCCAGGGTGATGGCGGAGAACCCGGTGATGCTGCGGCTGAAGGAGCTCGAGGCTCTGGAAACCATCGCCGGCAAGGTCGAGCGGCTGACCGTCCACAACGGAACGGGCGGGCTGTTGAACGACCTGGTCAAGCTCCGCGACGGCTGAGCTTACGCCGCGTCAATGGAAGGGCCGCCGGGTCAACCGGCGGCCCTTCTTGCATTTCCTGGGCGCCCTGCCCATCTGCGCCCGGCTTATCAGGCCTTTTCCTGCCGGAAAAAACCGATTAGACAGCGCCCAAACGAATGCGGACAGATTCCACCCGCAAAGAAGGAAAAGCCCCTTGTCCACCACGAACTCCACCACGTTCGACAAAGTCGCGAAGATCATTGCCGACACCAGCGAGATCGATATCGACACCATCACGCCCGAGAGCCATACCATTGACGATCTCGGTATCGACAGCCTCGACTTCCTCGACATCGTCTTCGCCATCGACAAGGAATTCGGCATCAAGGTGCCGCTGGAAAAGTGGACCCAGGAAGTCAATGACGGCAAGGCTTCGACCGATGATTACTTCGTCATGAGGAACCTTTGCGCCAAGATCGACGCGCTGGTTGCCGCCAAGACCGCCTGAGGTCATCAGGGCGCGTGACTTGACGCGCTCCGTCGCCTGACCCACAAAGCCGCCCATGAGCAGCCCCCACGACGTCGTCATCACTGGTATCGGCCTTGTTTCCTCGCTGGGGGAAGGTCCCGACGCCCATTGGCAGAAGCTGGCGCAACCCGGCCGGGAGCCGGTGCTCGAAGCCGCGCGCTTTGCACCCTACACCGTCCATCCGCTGCCCGAGATCGACTGGAACCTTCAGATCGCCAAGCGCGGCGACCAGCGCCAGATGGAGACATGGCAGAGGCTCGGCACCTATGCCGCCGGACTTGCGCTGGACGATGCCGGCATCAAGGGCAATGACGAACTCTGCACGACCATGGACATGGTTGTGGCGGCCGGCGGCGGCGAGCGCGACGAAGCGGTCGACGCCGACATTCTCGCCGCTTCGGAAAACCGCAACGACCGCGACGTGCTGCTCAACGAGAAGCTGACCACCGAGCTGCGCCCAACGCTGTTCCTGGCGCAGCTGTCCAATCTGCTGGCCGGCAACATCTCCATCGTCCACAAGGTGACGGGGTCCTCGCGCACCTTCATGGGCGAGGAAGGCGCTGGCGTCGCCGCCGTCGAGACCGCGGCCGCGCGTATCCGCTCCGGCCAGTCGACGCACATCCTGGTCGGCGGCGCCTTTCAGACCGAACATTCCGACATGCTGCTCGGCTATGAGCTTGCCGGTTATCTGCATCGCGGCCCGTGGAAGCCTGTCTGGCAAAGGCAGGGCGCCGAGGGCGGCGGCGTGGTGTCGGGTTCCGGCGGCGCCTTCCTGGTGCTTGAGCAGCGCGAACACGCGGCAAGCCGGGGGCGCAAGATTTACGCCGAGCTCGGACAAGTCGTGTCCGGCCGCGCCAGGCGGTCGCGCGGAGAACTCGATGCCGAGATCGCCGCTTTGCTCAAGCAGGCGTCGCCTGGCGGCAAGCTGCTCGCCATGTCGGGCGCGTCCGGCGCACATGCGGCGACCATTGCCGAGAAAGCGGCGCTCGACGCCAATCCGGCAATCGCCGCGCGCGGCTTCTCGACGCTGACCGGGCATATGAAGGAAGCACAGTTCCCATTCGCCGTGGCGCTGGCGGCATTGGCTGTCGACCGCAAGGCCGCTTACCCTGTTTTTGACGCTACGGCCGAAAAGCCATTCGAAGGCATTCCCGCGAGCGTCCTTGCAACGGCGATCGGCTATCACCAATTCGAGGGCATGGCGCTGGTCAACGCCGCCTGAGGCGGCGTTTCGCGATCATGCCGCAGAGATAAGAGGGGCTCCCGGATGGCCAATTTCAGAGATCACATGGGCAGGCCCATTGTCGCCGTCACCGGCATCGGGGTGGTGACCTCGCTCGGCGTCGGCAAATCGGATAATTGGGCAGCGCTGACTTCGGGCAAGTCAGGCATCCACCCGATCACCCGTTTCCCGGTCGATCACCTCAACACGCGTATCTCCGGCATGGTCGACTTTCTTGCATCGAGTTCGAAGGGCGCCAGCCCCCTCACCTACGAACTGGCCGAGACGGCCGCGAGCGAGGCGGTGGCCGAATCAGGCCTTGATTCGAGCGATTTCGGCGGTCCTCTCTTCCTTGCCTCACCGCCGGTCGAACTCGACTGGCACGAGCGCTTCGCGCTCTACAATTCCGACAAGCAGGATTCCGGCGCCGAAAGGCTGCTGCGCGTGGCGCGCGGCCTGAAGGAACTCGATGTCTTCGAAACCACGCAGTTCGGCTCGATCGCCGACCGGCTCGCCGACCGGTTCGGCACGCGCGGCCTGCCGATCACGCTCTCGACGGCTTGCGCGTCCGGCGCCACCGCCATCCAGCTCGGCGTCGAGGCGATCCGTCGTGGCGAATGCAACCGGGCGCTGTCGATCGGCGCCGACGGCTCGGCGACCGCCGAGGCGTTGATCCGATTCTCGCTGCTGTCGGCTCTCTCCACCCACAACGACAATCCGGAAAAGGCTTCCAAGCCATTTTCCAAGGACCGTGACGGCTTCGTATTGGCGGAGGGGTCCGGCGCTCTGGTGCTGGAATCGCTGGAGGCGGCACTTGCTCGTGGCGCCGCCGTTCTCGGCATCCTCAGCGGTTGTGGCGAAAAGGCCGACGATTTCCACCGCACCCGCTCCAAGCCGGACGGTTCGCCGGCGATTGCCGCTGTCCGGGCGGCACTTGCCGACGCGGGCCTCGGCCAGGACGAGATCGACTATGTCAACGCCCATGGCACCTCGACGCCGGAAAACGACAAGATGGAGCACCTGTCGCTGTCGACGGTGTTTGGCGAGCGCATCGGCTCGATGCCCATCTCGTCCAACAAGTCGATGATCGGCCATACACTGTCGGCGGCGGGCGCGGTCGAAGCGGCGTTTTCGCTGATGACGATGCGCGAAAGCGTCATTCCCCCGACCATCAACTATGATAATCCCGACCCCGCGATCGTGCTCGATGTCGTGCCGAACAAGAAGCGCGATGCGCAGGTTCGCACCGTTCTGTCGAACTCCTTCGGCTTCGGCGGCCAGAACACTTGCCTTGTCATGGCGCGGGAACCGGTCTAAGCGAGCCCTTTCCGCTTAACAGAACCGACAGGCTCCATGCGCGCACTGCAACTTATCGAGGACCGCCGCCTTGAAACGGTGGACCTGCCGCCCCCGCCGCCACCCGCACTTGGCGAAGTGACGCTGCGCATCAAGGCGGTGGCGCTGAACCATATCGACGTCTGGGGTTGGCGTGGCATGGCCTTCGCCAAGCGCAAGCTGCCGCTGGTCGTCGGCGCCGAGGCCTCGGGCGAGGTCGAGGCGGTCGGCCCCGGCGTTTCCAGCCTGCTGCCCGGACAATTGGTGTCGATCTACGGCGCTCGCACCTGCGGCCTCTGCCGTGCCTGCCGCGAAGGTCGCGACAATCTGTGCGAACATGTTTCGGGCGTTCACGGCTTCCATCTCGATGGCTTCGCGCAGGAGAAGATCAACCTGCCGGCGCGCCTGCTGGTCCCCGCCCCGCCCGGCGTGACCGATATCGGGGCCGCGGTGGCGCCCGTTACTTTTGGCACTGTCGAGCACATGCTGTTCGATAATGCCAGGCTGCAGCCGGGCGAGACGATCCTCGTCCATGCCGGCGGATCGGGCATCGGCTCGGCGGCTATCCAGTTGGCCAAGCGAATGGGCTGCACGATCATCACCACGGTCGGCTCGAACGACAAGATCGACAAGGCCAAGGCGCTCGGCGCCGACCATGTCATCAACTATCGTGACGATCGCTTCGAAGGCGTCGTGCGCAAGCTGACGAAGAAGAAAGGCGTCGACGTCGTGTTCGAACATGTCGGCGCCGACACCTTTGCCGGCTCGATGCTGTGCCTGAAGCGCGGTGGCCGCCTGGTGACCTGCGGCTCAACCTCGGGCGTGTCGACGCAGATCAACCTGATGCAACTCTTCCAGCAGCAGTTGAAACTGTTCGGATCCTTCGGTTGCCGCATGGAGAACATGGCCAACGCCATGCAGAAGATGGCCGCGGGACAAGTCGCGCCGGTCATCGACACCGAGGTCGGCTTCGACGATATCGATGCCGCGTTGAAGCGCATGGAAGGCCGCGACGTCTTCGGCAAGATCATCCTGCGCGTCGCCTAGAGCCTCGATTTCCGTGCTCAAGAAGCTTCGCCGCGATCTGAAATTTCGCTATGGCAGACAACTGCGCCAGGTGAATTACTGGCTTGTCGCGCGCGCGGCGATGGTCATCATGTCGCTGCTGCGCCTGCTGCCGGTCGACAGCGCGCTGAATTTTGCCGACCGCACGGCTCGCCTCATCGGCCCAAGGGTCGGACGCCACCAGGTCGCCATCGACAATCTGCGCAAGGCCTATCCGCAAAAGAGCGACGGCGAAATCCAGGCCATCGCCTCCGACATGTGGGGCAACATGGCCCGCCTTGCCGCAGAATATATCTTCCTCGACGCCCTGTTCGACTATGACCCCGCGGCCGGCAAGCCGGGTCGGATCGAGGTCAAGGGAACAGAGCATTTCGTCGAGATCGCGGCCGAGAAGCAGCCGCACATCGTCTTCACCGGCCATCTCGGCAATTTCGAGCTGCTGCCGGTGGCGGCCGCGACCTTTGGCATGAACATCACGGCGCTGTTTCGCCCGCCCAACAACCCCTATCTTGCCGACTACATCCTTTCGACAAGGCGATCGACCATGGGAGGCTTGCTGCCTTCGATGGCCGGTGCGTCGTTCGCGCTCGCGGGGGTCTTGGAGAATGGCGGCAATATCGGCGTTCTCGTCGACCAGAAATTCTCCAACGGCCTGGACACCACCTTCTTCGGCCGCCCCTGCCAGAGCAACCGCGTGCTCGGCACCCTTGCCCGCCACTATGACTGCGATGTCTACCCGGCACGTTGCGTCAGGTTACCGGGCAACCGCTTCCGGCTCGAGATCGAGGACAAGCTGGTCCTGCCGCGCACCGCCGACGGGAGCGTCGACGTGCATGCCACCACCCAGATGCTGAACGACGTCGTCGAGCGCTGGGTGCGCGAGGATCCCGGCCAGTGGATGTGGTTCCACAAAAGGTGGGAGATCAGCAACTGGCGGCGCAAGAAGCGCGCCAAGCCGGTTCCCGTCTCAGACGCTTGAACAGCCGCCGGCGGGAACGCGAGTTCCTCCGCCAGCAGACAATATCAGCGAACAGCCAATCGTCTAGTTGGTGACGACAATGCGCGTATTGCCGAATCCGACCTCGCGCACCATCGAATAGAATGCCGCGGCATTTGCCGTATGCAGCCTTACGCAGCCATGCGAGGCCGGGCGACCGAGCTGCCTGACGGCGCCTGTTCCATGGATCGCATAACCACCATGGAAGAATACGGAATATGGCATCGGCGACATATGGTATTTTTTCGAATACCACATCCGTGCGGTCCGCTGCGGCCGGTAGGTGCCACGCGGCGTGAAATAACCTGGACGCGCCGTGGACACCGTCCACCGGTAAACCTCCAGGCCATATCTCACTGTCATAGTCTGCGATGACACATCGATCTTTGCTTCAAGCATCGCCGCCTGGCTCGCCACAGATGTGCCAAACAACGCGGTTGCCAGCACCGCGGACACAAGTAAAAACTTCTTCATGCGATCAAACCCCTTTGATTGCCCCTTGCCTGCCCGCCATCACGTTCTTTTTTCTTTTTAATGGCGGTGAACGGATAACACACACTCCTTGACCAATTGGCCAATCCAAAGCCGTGAATTTGAACGATTTCCCGCGATAGTTGCCGCAAGGACACGCTGCACGGTTTGATCGACGGGCTTGCAAAACCGTGGCGATCGCTGCTCAACTCGCGGCATGAACGAGCGACTCCTCGAGGCAATCGATAACAGGCGCGACGAGTTGGTGGCGCTGACCGCCGACCTGATCCGTTTTCCGACCATCAATCCACCCGGCGATGCCTACCGGCCATGCGCCGAGTACATTGGCGCGCGGCTTCGGAAATGCGGCTTCGAGACCGAGTTCATCCGCGCCGAAGGCACGCCCGGCGACACCGATCGCTATCCGCGCGTCAATGTCGTCGCCCGCTTCGACGGCCGGTCACCCGGCGCCTGCGTCCACTTCAATTCGCATATCGACGTGGTCGAGGCTGGCGAAGGCTGGACCGTGGATCCCTTTGCCGGCGTCATCAGGGACGGCAAGATCTATGGCCGCGGCGCCTGCGACATGAAGGGCGGCCTCGCCGCCTCCATCATCGCTGTCGAAGCCTTCATGGAGGTCTTCCCCGACTTTCCCGGCGCCATCGAGATTTCGGGCACGGTCGATGAGGAGTCCGGCGGCTTCGGCGGCGTCGCCCATCTGGCCGGGCTCGGCTATTTCTCGAAACCCAGGGTCGACCATGTCATCATTCCTGAACCATTGAACAAGGACCGCATCTGCCTTGGCCATCGCGGCGTCTGGTGGGCTGAGATCGAGACCAAGGGCGAGATCGCGCATGGCTCGATGCCGTTTCTCGGCGACAATGCGGTGCGCCACATGGGCGCCGTCCTGCGAGCCTTCGAGGACGAGTTGTTTCCGGCGCTCGACCGCAAGACGACGCGCATGCCGGTGGTGCCGGAAGGCGCCAGGCGCTCGACCATGAACATCAATTCCATCCATGGCGGCCAGACCGAGGATTTCCGGCCCGGCCTGCCCTCGCCCAACGTGCCCGATTCCTGCCGGCTGACCATCGACCGCCGCTTCCTGCTCGAGGAGGATCTGGCCACGGTCAAAAGCGAAGTGACCGGCATTCTCGAACGGCTGAAGCGCGAGCGCAAAAAATTCGACTACGAAATCCGCGACCTGATGGAAGTGCTGCCGCTGATGACCGAGCGCGACGCACCCGTGGTCAAGGCGGTGGCGCAAGGCATTCATGCGATCTTCGACCGCGAGCCCGGCTACGTCATTTCGCCAGGCACCTACGACCAGAAGCATATCGCCCGTATCGGCCATATCTACGACTGCATCGCCTATGGCCCGGGCATTCTCGACCTTGCCCACCGGCCGGACGAATGGGTCGGCATATCGGACATGGTGGAATCGGCCAAGGTGATGGCGATCGGGCTCAACGTGCTGCTGCGTGGTACAGTCGCTGGATAATGTCCGCACACGGCCAAGCTTGGATCGATCGGCGAGGCCGCCGGGAGAAAGACATTCCCGGCCCTGCCGCCGCGCAGCACGAAACGCAATTTACTCCCGCGCGAAATCACGCTTCTATCCCTTAGGTTTGAGCGCATGTTTGAGCTGATAGGGAGAGTCGCGCGATGAAATTGTGGAAAACCATTCTGGCCGCCGCGGCCGTGCTGATGCTGGCCGCCGGCACTCAGGCGTTCGCGGCGCGGACCGACCTGGTCATCGGCATTCCGCTCGAACCACCGCATCTCGATCCGACTGCGGGTGCGGCGGCCGCGATCGACGAGGTGCTTTACGCCAATGTCTTCGAAGGGCTGACGCGCATCGGCCCGAAGGGTGAGGTGCTGCCGGATTTGGCCGAAAGCTGGACCATTTCCGATGACGGCAAGGTCTACACCTTCAAGCTGCACACCGGCGTCAAATTCCACGACGGCGCCGATTTCAGCGCCGACGACGTGAAATTCTCGCTCGACCGGGCCCGCGCCGACAATTCGGTCAATGCGCAGAAGGGCCTGTTCGCGGCCATCGACAAGGTCGAGATCATCGATCCCGCAACGGTCAAGGTCACGCTGAAGAACCCGCAAGGGTCCTTCCTCTACAATATGGGCT
This sequence comes from Mesorhizobium sp. B3-2-1, assembly GCF_006439515.1. Lineage (NCBI taxonomy): Bacteria > Pseudomonadati > Pseudomonadota > Alphaproteobacteria > Hyphomicrobiales > Phyllobacteriaceae > Mesorhizobium > Mesorhizobium sp. B3-2-1. The sequence continues at coordinate 35,940 of NZ_VFTI01000037.1, forward strand.
GGGGCGACGCGGTGATGGTGTCGCCGAAATCCGCCGAAACCAACAAGGAGAAACCGATCGGCACCGGCCCGTTCAAGTTCCAGAACTGGGCCAAGGGATCATCGATCACCCTGGTAAAAGCAGACCATTACTGGGGCGCTCCGGTTTTCCTCGACAAGGTCGAGTTCCGCATCGTCCCGGATGCCGCGGCCTATGTGCCGGCGCTGCTGTCCGGCGACATCCAGGCCTTCCCCTTTTTCGATCCCGACAGCCTGGCACAGGTCAAGGACGACCCGCGGTTCAAGGTGGTGATCGGCTCGACCGAGGGCGAGACCATCCTGGCGATCAACAACAAGAAGCCGCCTTTCGACAAGCTGCAGGTCAGGCAGGCGATCTCCTACGCGCTCGACCGCAAGGCGATCATCGACGGCGCCTCGGCCGGCCTTGGCCTGCCGATCGGCTCGCACATGTCGCCAGCCAACAAGGACTATGTCGACCTCACCGGCCTCTATCCGCACAATGTCGACAAGGCCAAGGAGTTGCTGAAGGAAGCCGGGCTGGAGAACGGCTTCAAGGCGACGTTGAAACTGCCGCCGCCCAGCTATGCACGGCTGGGTGGCGAGATCATCGCCTCGGAACTTCGCGATGTCGGCATCAACCTCGAGATCATCCCGGTCGAATGGGCGCAGTGGCTGGACCAGGTGTTCACCAAGAAGGACTACGACCTGACCATCGTCTCCCACACCGAACCCAACGACATCGATATCTATTCGCGCAAGGACTACTACTTCAACTACGACAACCCGACCTTCGACAAGATAATCGCCGACCTCAACCTCACCTCCGACGAAACCAAGCGCAAGGAACTGCTTGGCGAGGCACAGAAGATCTTGGCCGACGACGCCGTGGTCGGCTTCCTCTACGAATTGCCCAAGGTTGGCGTTTGGGACGCCAAATTGCAGGGCCTGTGGGAGAACGCGCCGATCCAGGCCAATGATCTCACCAAGGTGAAATGGAGCGAGTGAGGCTTGTGGTGCGGCAGCGGTTGCGCGGGACTTCCCTTCTTCCCTTGTGGGAGAAGGTGGATTGGCGCAAAGCGCCAAGACGGATGAGGGGTGCTGGAACAAACTCAACCTGCAATTCGTCCAGCACCCCTCATCCGACCTCGCTTCGCGAGGCCACCTTCTCCCACAAGGGGAGAAGGAAGAACGCCATGCTGCCGCCTCCTCGCCTCCCATGACTGCCTACCTCCTCAAGCGCCTCGCCATCGCCCTTGCCACGCTGATCCTCGCCTCGATGGTGGTGTTCGCCGTGCTGGAAGTCCTCCCCGGCGACCCTGCGCGGCTGATGCTGGGCATGAACGCCAGCGCCGACCAGGTGGAACTCTTGCGCAACCAGATGGGCCTCAACGCGCCTCTGGCTTGGCGTTACCTGCACTGGGCCGGCGGCCTGCTCAGCCTCGATTTCGGCCGCTCCTATACCTATTCGGTGCCGGTCATCGATCTCGTGCGTGAACGGCTCGCCGTCTCGCTGCCGCTGGCGCTGATCGCGCTGGCGCTCTCCACCATCCTCGCCATTCCGGTCGGCCTGTTTTCCGCCAGCCGGCGCGGACGGGCCGGCGACACGATTTCGATGGGCGTGGCGCAGCTTGGCGTCGCCGTGCCCAATTTCTGGTTCGCGCTGATGCTGATCTATGTCTTCGCCGTCTGGCTGCGCCTGGTCCCGGCCGGTGGTTTTCCCGGTTGGAGTGCCGGTGCCTGGCCAGCGCTGAAATCGCTGCTTCTGCCGGCGGTGGCGCTTGCCTTGCCGCAAGCGGCGATCCTGGCGCGCGTCACCCGCTCGGCGCTGATCGAGGTGCTGAACGAGGACTATATCCGCACCGCCCGCGCCAAGGGCTTGCCCTATCGCGCCGTGCTGTGGCGGCACGCGCTGCGCAACGCCATGATCCCGGTGCTGACCATCCTTGGCCTGCAATTCGCCTTCCTGCTCGCCGGCACCATCATCATCGAGAATGTCTTCTATTTGCCAGGGCTCGGCCGGTTGGTGTTCCAGGCGATCACCCAGCGCGATCTGATCGTCGTCGAAAGCGTCGTCATGCTGCTGGTCGCGGCCGTCATCGCCGTCAACCTCGTCGTCGACCTTTCCTACGCGGTGGTCGATCCCCGCCTGAGGACCCGGCAATGACGCTGCGCATCGATATCCCCGACGAGACGTTCCGCAGCATCCTGGCCAAGGCGTTTGGAAATACCGCATTCGTCGCCGGCTTCATCATCACCGTGCTGATCCTGGCGATGGCCATCGTCTCCTATGTCTGGACGCCTTACGATGTGACGAAGCTGGTCATAGCGGACAAGACGCAAGGCCCCTCGCTGGCCCATTGGTCCGGCACCGACCATTTCGGCCGCGACATCCTGTCGATGATCATGGTCGGCGCCCGCAACTCGATTGCCGTGGCGCTGGTCGCCGTCGGCATCGGCATGGGGATCGGCGTGCCGCTCGGCGCCTTCGCGGCGGCGCGCGGCGGCCTCGTCGACGAGGCGCTGATGCGCGTCAACGACCTCGTCTTCGCCTTCCCCGCGCTGCTGTCGGCGATCATGATCACCGCCATTTTCGGGCCGGGTGCCGTCAACGCCATCATCGCCATCGGTATCTTCAACATTCCGGTCTTTGCCCGCGTTGCCCGCGCCGGCGCGCTTGCCATCTGGCCGCGCGAATTCATCCTTGCCGCGCGCGTCGCCGGCAAGAGCAGCACGCAGATATCGATCGAACACGTGCTGCCCAACATCGCCACGTTGCTGCTGGTGCAAGGCACAATCCAGTTCGCGCTGGGCATCCTGGCCGAAGCCGGGCTTTCCTATCTCGGGCTCGGCGCGCAGCCGCCAATGCCGAGCTGGGGCCGCATGCTGTTCGACGCGCAGACGCGCATGGTGGTGGCGCCGTGGATGGCGATCTTCCCCGGCATGGCGATCGTCGTCACCGTGCTCGGCCTGAACCTCCTGGGCGACGGCATCGCCGACATTCTCGACCCGAAATCGCGGCGGCAGCGATGAGCCTGCTCGAAGTCGACAATCTGTCGCTGACCATCGGCGACACCCCAATCCTGAAGAACATAGAGCTGTCCGTCGCTCCAGGCGGGGTGATGGGATTGGTCGGCGAATCCGGCTCCGGCAAATCGATGACCGCGCTGACGGTGATGCGGCTCCTGCCCCATGCCGCACGCGCCACCGGCCGCGTCACATTCGACGGCATCGATATCCTGACGGCAACCGAGGACCAGATGTGCGCCCTGCGCGGCGACGACATCGGCATGGTGTTCCAGGAACCGATGACAGCGCTCAATCCAGTCAAGACGATCGGCGAACAGGTGGCCGAAGGCATACGCTGGCACGTTAGGGCGAGCCGCGCCGAGGCCGAGGAGCGGGCGCGAAAAATGCTCGACCGCGTCGGCCTGCCCGAAGCGAAATTCCCGCTGTCGCGCTATCCGCACGAACTGTCCGGCGGCCAGCGCCAGCGCGTCGTCATCGCCATCGCCTACGCGCTGAAGCCGAAGCTGCTGATCGCCGATGAGCCGACGACGGCGCTCGACGTGGTGCTGCAGGCGCAGATCCTCGACCTCCTGCGCGACCTCGTGGCGGAGAACCGCATGGGCCTGCTGCTGATCTCGCATGATCTGGCTGTCGTGACCGAGATGGCGGACCGCATCACCATCCTGCGCCATGGCGAGGTGATGGAAGCAGGCGACACCGCGCGCACGCTCTCCGGTCAGCTCCACCCCTATACGCGCCAACTGGCGCAGGCTTCGATGCATGTTCCGGCGCGCGCCAGGCCTCACAGTGTCGGGACGGACAAACCTTTGCTCCAGGTCGAAGGCGTCACCCGCGATTACCCCGGCCGCCGCATCTCGCTGTTCAGGCGCGCGCCTGCTATCCGCGCGGTCGACAACGTCTCCCTGTCGATGGCGCCGGGCCAGTCGGTGGCGCTGGTCGGCCGCTCCGGCTGCGGTAAGTCGACCCTTGCCCGCATGATCCTGGCACTGGACAGACCGGGTTCAGGCACGATCCGGTTTCGCGGCGAAGCCATCACCGGCAAGAGCGAAGCCGAGCTGAAGCCGGCCAGGCGCGACATGCAGGTCGTTTTCCAGGACCCCTACGGCTCCTTCGATCCACGCCAGAAGGTCGAGAGGCTGGTCGCCGAGCCGTTGCATGTCCTGGCGAAAAAACCGACGCGCGCCGAGCGCCGGGAGATGGTGGCGCATGCGCTCCACGAGGTCGGCCTCGACCAACGCGACATGGACAAATACCCGCACGAGTTTTCGGGCGGCCAGCGTCAGCGCCTGTCGATCGCCCGCGCCATCATCACCCGCCCGAAACTGGTGGTCGCCGACGAGCCGGTCTCGGCGCTCGATGTCTCGATCCGCGCCCAGATCCTCGACCTGTTCGCCGATCTCAACCAGAAGCTTGGCATCGCCTATCTCTTCATCACCCATGACCTTACCGTCGCCCGCGCCATCACGGATGAAGTGCTGGTCATGCATGACGGCAAGATCGTCGAGCGCGGCAAGACCAACGAAGTGCTGGACCACCCGCAATCCGAGGCCGCCAGGGCGCTGGTCACCGCCGCCCCGGATTTGCATCGCGCGATCGCTCGTCGGCTGCAGGAACAGGGGTGAGCAGCCGGTTCGCGAAGCGAATCCATCGTGCCGGTGGCACGATGGAAGGCCGCGAACGCCGGGGAGCTGCCGCAGGCAGTAGGCCCCCCGGCCGGGACATCCGCCCCTACTCGTCCGGCTTCACGACATCGACCGGGCTGATGTCGAGCAAATCGAGCGTGCGGCGCAACAGGCGCACCTCGGTTTCGGCCAGCTGCGAATCCGCCTTGGCGATCTCGGCCATGTGCTGCGCCAATTGCTTGCGCCGCTCGATGTCGAGGTCGCGGAACAGCGCGATCGCCTGCGAGCCGTTGGTCTCGTAGCCGAATTCGTTGAGATATTCGATGACGCTGTCGATGCTGGTTTCCGGAATGCCGAAGGCATCCTTGCAGATGCGCCGGAAGGCAACCATCTCGCTCTCGCTGACCGTGCCGTCGGCCAGGATCATGCGGAACAGCATCAGCAGCTCCGCCGACAGGACGGGATCGTCCGCGACCTTGCGCACGCCAGGGTCGCCGTCGAAGATCGAGCGTATCTGGTCCAGCAACGCGAATGCCATGAACGGCCCTTTCCGATTCCCTTCAAATAGAATTAGCGCGGAATCGGCCTTGCGCAAACGGGGTGGTCGTGGTCGAACGCGCGCTATCTCAGCCGACCGGACATCTCGACCCATCAGATGATCGACCTCACCGCCCAGTCCATCGCCATGCTCGCCTTCGCGGCTTTCGCCGCGGGTTTTGTCGATTCGATTGCCGGCGGCGGCGGACTGATCACCATTCCGGCGCTGCTACTGGCCGGTTTCTCGCCGGTCGAGGCGCTTGGAACCAACAAACTGCAAGGCATGTTCGGCTCCGGGTCGGCGACGATCCACTATGCCTCGAAAGGCCATGTCGATCTGCGCCGGCAATTGCCATCGGCGCTGCTTGCCCTTGCCGGCGGTGCCATCGGCGCATTGCTGGCCACGATCGTGCCCGGCGACCTGCTGCGCGCGGCCCTGCCGCTGGTGCTGATTGCCATCGCGCTATATTTCGCCCTCAAGCCCAACATGAACGATGTCGACCGCGCCGAGCGCCTGTCGCCCTTCCTGTTCGGCGTGACCCTGGTGCCGGCAATCGGCTTCTATGACGGCGTGTTCGGGCCGGGGGCCGGTTCCTTCTACATGCTGGCCTTCGTCGCTCTTGCCGGCTACGGCGTGCTCAAGGCGACCGCGCACACCAAGCTGCTCAATTTCGCCTCCAACATTGGCGGCTTCATCGTTTTTGCCGCCGTCGGCGTCATCTCGTGGAAAATCGGCCTGATGATGGGCGTTGCCCAGTTCCTCGGCGCCCGGCTTGGTGCCAGCCTTGCCATGCGCATTGGCGCCAAACTGATCAAGCCGCTGCTGGTCATCGTCTGCGTGGCTCTGGCGGTGAAGCTGCTGGCGGATCCGGCCAACCCGCTGCGCGTCATGATTGGTGTGTGATCACGCGCCTGTTACAATGACATTGTTCGAATCATGTTGGAGGGACCAGACATGAATCTCAGCGCGCCTACCCAGATTGTCTTCATCATCTCCCTTGTTATCGCCATCATCGGTCTTCTCGCCGGGTTTGGCGTCCTTGCGTTCATTCCGCTCGCATCGGTGTGGATCATGCTCGTCGCCTACATCGTGCTCGCCGCCGGCTGCCTGATGCGCGGCGCGTAAATACCAGAAATCCTGGATAACGTGGAGCGCCCGGTCAAAAGCCGGGCGCTTTTGATGTTGGGCGGTGGTCTGCTAGATTCTTCACTGCGGAGGAAAGCGATGCCGGTGGAGATGCAACACCGCAAGGAACGCGACCAGTCCATTGCCGGTCGCTTCGAGATGCTGCGGCGCGTCCCCGGCGCTGAACTCGCCGGTGTCGTCACTGACATCTGCGGTTACCGCGAAACTGCTCCCGGCCATTTTCGCAATGTCGAGTATGCATCGCTGACGGTGCCGTTGGTGATCAGCTTCGCCGAACCGTTCGCCATCGGCCTCGGCAGGGCGCCTGATGACAATGACCGCTTCGCCAGTTTCGCCGCCGGCCTTTTCGCCGGGCCGGTGATGATCGAATCCTTCGGCGGAGCCTGCTGCGTTCAGGTCAATTTCACCCCTCTTGGCGCATGCCGCTTCTTCCGCCTGCCGATGAGCGAATTGACTGACAGCATGGTCGTCCTCGATGACTTGCTTGGCGCGGAAGGCGCGGCGCTGCGCGAACGGCTCGGCAACGCGCCTGATTGGACGGCACGTTTCGATATTGCCGAAGCCTTCGTTGCCGCTCGCCTTGAGAGCGCCATTGAGACTCCGCTCGAAATCGCCTGGGCCTATGACCGCATCATCGCGTCCGGCGGCCGGACCCGGATTGCATCCATTGCCGAGCGGCTGGGCTGGAGCCGCAAACACCTCGTCGACAAATTCTCCGACGCGACCGGCATCGGCCCCAAGACGCTATCGCGCATCGTCCGTTTCAACCGGGCGCTCCGCCTGTCGAGGCGGCCGACCGCCGACTGGGCCGATGTCGCCGCCGATTGCGGCTATGCCGATCAGGCGCATCTGGTGCGCGAGTTCCGCGTTCTTGCCGGCGAGACGCCGACGGCACTTTCGGCCAGGTAACATTTCTTCAAGACGCCGGAACGGCCTTCGAACAGTGTGAGGAATAGACCAACCCAGATGAAGGAGGTTCCCATGCCCGCAACCACTGAAGCCCCCCGCCTCTACCCTGCCCTGCGTTACAAAAACGCGGCGAAAATGATCGACTGGCTCTGTGAAGCCTTCGGCTTCAGCGTTCGCGCCCGCTATGGCGAAGGCGATGTCGTGCACCATGCCGAACTGCTCTTCGGCTCTTCGATGATCATGTTGGGCACGGTACGCGACGACGACTACGGCAAGATGGTCGGCGAACCCGGTTCAGGCGGCGGCAAGTCGATCTATATCGCCGTCGACGATGCCGACGCCGCCTACGCCAAAGCCAGAAAGGGCGGCGCGACGATCATCCAGGAACTGACGAACCGCGATTATGGCAGCCGCGAATTCATCTGCCGTGATCCCGAAGGCAATGTCTGGTCGTTCGGCACCTACTGGCCGAAGGCAGGTGAAAAGGCTTGAATCAGCATGCTTGTGTCCGCCAAGTCGCGGCATGGATCCTCGGGTCTGCGCCGCGTCGCTGCGCTCCTTGCTCCGCCCGTGGATGACGAAGTGTCGGGCGTTTCAGCTGATCGCCTATGTTACGGGCTTACCGAGCAAGCCCAAAAATCGCGTCACAGTCGAGATGGCCCTCCAGCTCGGCCGCGACCTCGTCCAGCGCCCGCTCGACCTCGGCCCGGTAATCGATGCCCCCGCCTTTGATGCCGAGGCTTTCGAGGAATTTTCCCCGAAAGGCATCGGCGCCGAACAGACCGTGCATATAGGTGCCGATCACCTTGCCGTCGGCGGAGATCGCACCATCCTCGACGCCGTTGATGATCGCCGACGGTCGCCTGGTGTCCGGGCCGGTGGTGCGGCCGAGATGAATCTCGTAGCCCTCGAGCGGCAGGTCGAACGGCACCGAGCGGGCGCTGACATTGCGCACCGTCTTCTCCGGCTCCATCACCGTTTCGATATCGAGCAAACCCAGCCCTTCGGCCTCGGTGACGCTGCCTTCGATGCCGTCGGGATCGCGCACCACGCGGCCGAGCATCTGGAAGCCGCCGCAAATGCCGACGACATGGCCGCCGCGCTTGCGGTGCGCCGCTAAGTCCCGGTCCCAGGCATTCTCGCGAAACTTCAAGAGGTCGCCGATCGTCGACTTGGAGCCGGGAATGACCACCAGCCCGGCATCGGCCGGCAGCTTCTTTCCCGGAGGCACGAAGACCACCTCGACCTGCGGCTCGGCCTTGAGCGGGTCGAGATCGTCGAAATTGGCGATGCGGCCAAGCACCGGCACCGCCACTTTCAGCGCGCGCGCTTCGCCGGACGCCAGCCGCTCCAGCACCACCGAATCCTCCGAGGGCAGCCGGGCCGCCGCCTTCAGCCACGGCACGACGCCAAAACAGCGCCATCCCGTGAATTTCTCGATCGCCTTCAGGCCGTCATCGAACAGCGAAACATCGCCCCGGAACTTGTTGATGAGGTAGCCGACGATCATGCGCCGGTCCTCTTCCGGCAGGATCAGATGCGTTCCGGCGACCGAGGCGATGACGCCGCCGCGATCGATGTCGCCGACCAGCACCACCGGCACGTCGGCGCGCGTGGCAAAACCCATATTGGCGATGTCGCGACTTCTGAGGTTGATTTCGGCTGGCGAGCCGGCACCCTCGACGATGACGAGATCGGCGCCCTCGCCGACCTTGCCCCAGGAATCGAGCACCGCATCCATCAGCCGGCTCTTCAGCGCCTGATAGTCGCGCGCCCGCGCTTCGCCGAACACCTTGCCCTGGACGATGACCTGGGCGCCGACATCGGTCTGCGGCTTGAGCAGCACCGGGTTCATATGGACCGACGGCGTAACCCCGCAAGCGATCGCCTGCAGCCATTGCGCGCGGCCGATCTCGCCGCCGTCATGGTTGTTGTCACCGGGAATATCGGCAACGGCAGCGTTGTTCGACATGTTCTGCGGCTTGAACGGCCGCACCTTCAGGCCGCGATTCCTGGCGGCGCGGCACAGCCCGGCGACCAGCACCGTCTTGCCGACATCCGAACCCGTGCCTTGCAGCATGATTGCCCTAGTCATCAGCTCCGGCCCTGCGTCGCGGTTCCGGTAATCGTGGATTTCTGCGCCAGCGGCCCGCCGCGCCAGATATAAAGCGCCAGCAACGGTTCCTTGCCCGTGCGCATGGCATGGTTGACATTGGAAGCGTGGTGGACGACCTCGCCGGCTTCACGCGTGCGAAAGCCGCCCTCGCCCATGCGCCATTCGGTGCCGCCGGTCAGCGGAATATAGATCTCCTCGGCAACGTGATGGTGGTCGGGATAGACGATCCCGGGCCCAAGGATCAGCAGGCCGGCCGCGACAACGTCATTGGCGAAATGGCCGCGCGTGCCGAAGATTTCCAGCCAGCCGTAATTGTCGATGAAATCTTTTCCGAAATCCGCTTCGCTGTAAGTCTGCCCCCAATGGAGGTCGTTGCGCTGCCGTGCCAGCAATTGCACCAGCGGTTTCGCGGCCGTCGGCGCCAGCTCAGTCGCGCGATCCAAATGGCGCAGGCAGCCAAGCGCATGCGGCTCCAGATCGCGGGCCGGCATGTCCCAGCCGATGCGCGCCACGGCCTCGCGCACCGGGGTGTCATCGACGGAAGCAAGATAGGCGTGGAACTGTCCCAACAGCTCATCGAATTTTGTCGTCACATCTTGCTCCGGGCATGCATTGGTGCACAGCCGCTCCGCGGAAGGTCGGGTTGCGCGGCGGCATCATTGGTCTAGATTGGTGCGCGCGCAAAGCCAAAAAAGACAGGCCAGCAGGTCAGACATCAGGGAGCACGCCATGGACGCCGCGGTCGATGCGAGCACCAGCCAGTTCGAACTCAACGAGGAACAGCGCGCCATCCAGGAGATGGCGCAGGCCTTCGCCGCAGATCGCGTCGCGCCGAACGCGCTCGACTGGGATCGCAGGAAACACTTCCCCGCCGACGTGATCCGTGAAACCGGACCGCTCGGACTCGGCGGCATCTATATCAGGGACGACGTCGGCGGTTCCGCGCTCGGCCGGCTCGACGCGGTGTTGATCTTCGAAGCGCTGTCACATGCCGATCCGGCCTTTTCTTCCTTCATCTCGATCCACAACATGGTGGCTTCGATGATCGACCGTTTCGGCAATGAAGAACAACGCCAGCGCTTCCTGCCGAAGCTCACCTCCATGGAATGGCTGGCGAGCTATTGCCTGACCGAGCCGGGTTCCGGCTCCGATGCCGCCGCATTGAAGACGCGCGCGGTGAAGAGCGGCGGCGACTATGTTCTCAACGGCGCCAAGCAGTTCATCTCCGGCGCCGGCGACAGCGATGTCTACGCCGTCATGGTGCGCACCGGCGCCGACGGCCCGAAAGGCATCTCCACCATCGTCGTGCCCAAGGATGCGCCCGGCCTCTCCTTTGGCGCCAACGAGCACAAGATGGGCTGGCACATGCAGTCAACCCGCCAGGTCATCTTCGAGGATTGCAAGGTGCCGGCGGAAAACCTCCTGTCGGGCGAAGGCGCCGGCTTCGGCATCGCCATGGCCGGGCTCGACGGGGGCCGCCTGAACATCGCCGCCTGTTCGCTGGGCGGTGCGCAGTCGGCGCTCGACAAGGCCCTGTCTTATACGGCCGAACGCAAGGCCTTCGGCTCGAAGATCAACCAGTTCCAGGCGCTGCAGTTCAGGCTGGCCGACATGGAGACAGAGTTGCAGGCCGCGCGCATCTTCCTTTATGCGGCGGCCTCGAAGCTCGATCGCAAGGCGCCGGACGCCGGCAAATGGTCGGCGATGGCCAAGCGCTTCGTCACCGACACCGGCTTCAACGTCGCCAACGATGCGCTGCAATTGCTCGGCGGCTACGGCTATCTGCATGATTACGGCATCGAGAAGCTGGTGCGCGATCTGCGCGTCCACCAGATTCTCGAAGGCACCAACGAGATTATGCGCGTCATCATCGCGCGCGCACTGATAGGACGGTAAAGGCTGTAGGCAGTAGGCAGATGACCGGCACGATCAATTCGTACAAGGATCTTATCGTATGGCAGCAGGCGATGGATCTGGCCGTCGCGACATACGCCTTGACTAAAGCATGGCCTAAAGAGGAATTGTATGGCCTGACCAGCCAAATCCGCCGCTCTGCAACCTCTATTCCTGCAAACATTGCAGAAGGCTATGGCCGGGACAATCGAGGCTCATATCAGCAATTTCTCAGGATCGCCCAAGGCTCCCTGAAGGAGTTTGAGACCCACCTCCAGATCGCCGAGCGCATCGGTCTTGCCACGCAAGATCAAGCTGACCGCATGCTGTTAGCAACCGAGGGCATCGGAAAAATGCTTCGCCAACTCATCAGCAAACTTGCGCCGGAATAGATTGCCTACTGCCTACTGCCTACTTACCCAATCACGGAGCGCCACTATGACCACCATCGCCTTCATCGGCCTCGGTAACATGGGCAACCCAATGGCCGCCAACCTGGTCAAGGCGGGACATGTCGTGCATGGCTTCGACCTGATCCCGGAGAACCTCACCGTCGCGCGCGAACACGGTGTCGTCGTCATGGCCAACGCGACCGCCGCGACAAAGGACGCCGATGTGGTGATCACCATGCTGCCCGCCGGCAAGCACGTGCTGTCGGTCTATGAGGATATCGCTCCCAAGGCGAAGAAGAATGCCTTGTTCATCGATTCCTCGACCATCGACGTGGACTCCGCCCGCAAGGCGCATGCCATCGCAGCGAAGCAAGGCCTGCTCTCGATCGATGCGCCGGTTTCCGGTGGCACCGGTGGCGCCACGGCCGGCACATTGACCTTCATGGCCGGGGGCTCCGAAAACGCCTTCGCCGCCGCCGAGCCGGTCCTGAAGCCGATGGCCGGCCGCATCGTCCATTGCGGCGGTGACGGCGCCGGCCAGGCCGCCAAGATCTGCAACAACATGATCCTCGGCATTTCGATGATCGGCGTCGCCGAGGCTTTCGTACTGGCGGAAAAACTCGGCCTGTCGCATCAGGCGCTGTTCGACGTCGCCTCGACATCTTCGGGCCAGTGCTGGTCGCTGACCACCTATTGCCCGGTGCCCGGCCCGGTGCCCACTTCGCCCGCCAACAGGGATTACAAGCCGGGATTTGCGGCGGCTCTTATGCTGAAGGACCTGAAATTGTCCCAGGAAGCAGCGGTTGGCGCGGGCGCGGTGACGCCGCTCGGCGCCGAAGCGGCGCAGCTCTATGCCTTGTTCAACGCCCAGGGCCATGGCGGCGCCGATTTCTCCGGTATAATTAATTTTCTGCGCGGCAATTCAGCGTAAACAGCGGATTCGATGGAGTTTTTTCGGACCTTCCCAGAGAGAGCACCGTAAATTTAGATTTGCTTAAGTTCTCGATAACTCCGCGGTAACGATGTCTCTATAAAACGGATTGCGAGGCGGACATATCGCATCCGCCCGGCGCTCCGGATCAGGTCTCGCGTACCGGAGCCCGTAAGTTTCGCAAGTGTCTTCGTAGCGAAACGCCATGCGTATCTGGCAAAGCCGCGTTCCCGATGGGGCGCGGTTTTTGCATTCCGGCCCCTTTATCATCCACGGTCCGTCTATATTCCGATCGCCGCACCCGGGATCGGCACGTGATCTTCATTGGTCAGCACGATCGGTGCATCGACGCCATCCACGCGGACCACGAGCAGGCGCGTGCTCCAAGTGCCAGCATTGCGAACCAGATGAGAAAACACGGTGCCTTTGCCCTTGGCGCCGTGGACGGGAATGCTGAATTGGGCGTCGCCCGCGCCATTCGCATTGACGTTGAGGTGGCCTCCGACCCAGAAATTGTTGGTCACATCGTCGCCGATGGCGGCCTTCACCCGGGTATCGGCGCGGACGGCGTCCATGGTCATGCGGAAGGCGTCGCTGCCTTTGAGCACGAAAGGGATGCTGCCGACCATCGTCGCACAGCCGCCGATGCTGACCACCCAGACGGCAAGGCCGGCGATCGCCCAGTTGCGCTGCGTCTTGCGGAACTGCTCGGCGTCGCGCCAGGCACGATTCCGCCAAGCCCAGCGGCTGCCGCGCGCGCCGAGCACGATGATCATGATGAGGTTGACGACGGGGATCAGCGCCAGCAGCGCGATGAAGGTGCTGTTGCCAATGCCCCAAATCCAGTTGAGGAAGAAGGCGCCCCAGTTCCAGCGATCGAGTTCGGCTGGAATTTCAGCCGGCTGGTTGAGCGGTTGTCCGGCCATGTTGTTCCCCATCGGTGCGTATGCCGATTGGTTCTAGCGCATGACTTCGTCGATGCGCAAAGAAGTTCCGCAGCGTCCGCTTCAAGCCTTTGTCAAAGCCGGCGAAAATTCGCCTTCACCGCGCGGCTGGCCGGTTCGCCGAAGGCGAAATTCGTTCCCGGCCACGACGCATACTTCCAGGAATTGGGCGTTTCTTCGTAGAAACGCCCAATCGAGATTTGCTCTTACCGCCTGCGCAGGTCCGCCTGCGCCAGGTCGAGCGCCTTGCCGATGCGCTCGCAGGCCATGTCGATGGTGTCGCGGGTCCAGATCAGCGGCGGCGACAGGATCATCGTGTCGCCGGTGGCGCGCAGCATCATGCCGTTGGCGATCGCATGATCGCGCACCGTCACCGCGGCACTCCCCGACGGCAGGAAGCGCTCCTTCGTCGCCTTGTCCTTGACGATCTCGATGGCACCCATCAGGCCGATCGACCGCACCTCGCCGACCAGGTCATGCCCGGCAATACGCTCCTGCAAAGCCCTGGCGAAATAGGGTCCGGTGTCGTTCCTGACGCGATCGACCAAGCCTTCCTGTTCGATGATCTCGAGGTTCTTCAGCGCCACGGCACAGGCCACGGGGTGCCCCGAATAGGTGTAGCCATGGTTGAACTCGCCGCCCTTCTCGACCAGCGTCGAGGCAATGCGGTCGCCAACCAGCAGCGCCGACAGGGGCTGATAGCCCGATGTCAGCGCCTTGGCCGTGGTGATGGTGTCCGCTTCGATGCCGAAGGTCTGGGCTGCGAACCATTCGCCGGTACGGCCATAGCCGGTGATGACCTCGTCCAGCATCAAAAGCACATCGTATTTGCGGCAGATGCGCTGCACTTCGGGCCAGTAGCTCGCCGGCGGGATCTTGACGCCGCCCGCGCCCATCACCGGCTCGCCGATGAAAGCCGCGACCTTGTCGGCGCCGGCCTCGAGGATGGCATCCTCGACGGACTTTGCCGCGCGCAGGCCGAAATCGTGGTCGCTTTCGCCAGGCAGCGCCAGCTCATAGGCATAGGGCATCATCACATGGACGATGTTGGGCACCGCGCCGTTGAGCTGCTTGTGCATGGCATCCATGCCGCCGAGCGAAGTGCCGGCGATGGTCGAGCCGTGATAGGCCATCTTGCGCGAGATGACGCGGTTCTTCTCCGGCTTGCCTTCCAGCACCCAATAGTGGCGCACGAGGCGCAACGCGGTGTCGTTGGCCTCCGAACCGGACGAGCCATAAAACACCTGATTGACGTTGTGTGGCGCGATCTCGGCCAGCTTCTTCGACAACAGCACCGGCGTCGGCGTCGAACATTTGAAGAAGGAATTGTAGTAAGGCAGCTCCTTCATCTGGGCATAGGCGGCCTCGGCCAGTTCGTCACGGCCGTAGCCGATATTGACGCACCACAGGCCGGCCATGCCGTCCAGCAGTTCCGTCCCTTCGGAATCGTAGATGAACGGACCCTTGGCGTGGGTGATGACGCGCGCGCCTGCCTCACGCAGCTCCTTGTGGTCGGTGAAGGGATGGAGATGATGCGCGGCGTCGATCTGCTGAAGCTGCTTCAGCGAATAGTTCTGATAGGTCATGTCTGATCTTTCCTCTGAAATCATTCCGGCGGTGCCGGGGCGAATTCGTCAGAGGACGACAGGTGGCGAATAGCCGATGCGGGCGCACAGCCGCAAAAGCTCGGCGCGCAGCGTGCGTGACGACGGTGTCACCGCGACGCGGAATGCGCGAGCTGATAATCTAGCGAGAGCCATGAAGGGCACCTTAGAGCAAAGGATGGTCGAGGAGAACTACCCTTTGCTCTAGTGGTGCCATGGAATGAGGTCAGGCTTCGCCGCTCAACGCCCGCTGCAGGAACACATACTTCATCGCGGTCTGCGCTGCCTGCGGCCGGCGGTCGCCGCGCCCGCCATGTCCGCCTTCAGTCTCCTCGAAGAACAGCGTCTTGCCGTGTCCTGCGTCCTGCAGGCGGGCGGCCATCTTGCGCGCATGGCCCGGATGGACCCGGTCGTCCGCGGTCGAGGTGGTCAGCAGTACCGGGGGATAGACGGCATCCGCCTTGACATGTTGATAGGGCGAATAGGCGGAAAGCCATTTGACGTCTTCCGGGTTTGACGGATCGCCATATTCGGCCATCCACGAAGCGCCCGGCGGCAGTTCGGTGTAGCGCAGCATGTCGAGCAGCGGCACCTCGATGATGACTGCGCCGAAAAGCTCGGGATGCTGCGTCAGGGAAGCGCCGGTCAGCAGGCCGCCATTGGAGCCGCCCTGGATGCCAAGCGATTGAGGCGTTGCGATGCCACGCCTGACGACATCCTCAGCCACCGCGGCAAAGTCGTCGAAGCCGTTCTGGCGCTTGCCTTTCAGCGCCGCCTGGTGCCAGGCCGGGCCGAACTCGCCACCGCCGCGAATACAGGCCTGCACATAGGCATTGCCTTTCTCCAGCCACAGCCTGCCGCGCACGCCGGCATAGCCGGGCAACAGCGGCACTTCGAAGCCGCCATAGCCGTAGAGCAGCGTCGGCACCGGCCCGTTCTGGTCGCGCCGCCTGACGACGAAGTAAGGGATCATCGTGCCGTCCTTCGAGCGTGCCTCGAACTGTTCCGAGATAAGCGGCGAGGCATCGAAGCGGGCCGGCTGCGACTTCACCGTGGCAAGCGTCTCGCCATCGTCATCGGACCAGATGATCGAACTGGGCGTCAGGAAATCGGTGAAGGAAAAGGAGACGGTGGAGCCGAAATGCTCGGCATGGCTGATGCCGACCGTGCCGTTTTCGGGCAGCGCAACAGGTTTCAGCGACCAGGCGTCATCCTTACGCTCGCAAACGAGAACCTTGCCGCGGACATTGTCCATCAGGTTGATGAACAGGCGGTCCTGCGTGCGGCTGATACCGGCGATCGAGACGCGATATGCCGGCGCCAGCAACGTTTCGATCGGGCCAAAACTGCCGGTTTCGATCCAATACGCGAAATCGATCGAATAAAGCCCGTCCGGCTGGCACGCGGTGCCGTCCGGCGCCATCCATGGGGTACGCACCCCGAACACCAGTTGATCCCTAAAGAGCGCGGTGTCAGTGACGTCGTCGGGCAGCGGGATCCGGCGGTTCTCGCCCGAAGGCAGGCGCAGGAAACTGTGCGATGCGAAGAAGTTGAGTGTCCGCGCCAGAAACAGGTGACGCTTCTCGCCGTCGAACTCGACCCCGGCGCCCACGGCAAGATCCTCTGTCTTTCCCTCGAAGATCGGGGTCGCCTCTTCCAGCTTGGTGCCGCGCTTCCAGAGCTTGACCACGCGCGGATATCCGGACTCGGTCTTGTCGGCCTCTTCGAATGCGGCCGAGACGATGACCGTATCCTCGTCCAGCCAGCCAAAGCCCGATTTCGAGGCCGGCGCCTGAAAACCGCCTTCCACGAAGGACTTGGCCGCGATGTCGAACTCGCGCATCGCGCTGGCGTCACCGCCATCGGGCGACATCGAGACCAGGCAGAGGTTGAAATCGGGGTAAAGCCTGACAGCGCCGCCGAACACCCACTTTATCCCCTCCTTCGCCGCCAGTTGATCGAAGTCGATGATCGTTTCCCAGTCAGGCTTGTCGGTCTTGTAGGAAGCGACCGTCGTGCGCCGCCACAGGCCGAGCGCATTGGTCTTGTCCTGCCAGAAATTGTAGACATGGCCCGCGATTGCCGCGCCAACCGCGATATTGTCCTCCGCAGTCATCAGGTCGAGCGCCGTCTGGAACGACGCCTGGTAGGATGGATCGCCCTGCAATTCCGCCACCGTGAACTCGTTCTGGCTATGAACCCAGTCGAGCGACTGTTTGCTGGTCCTGTCTTCCAGCCAGAGGAAGGGATCGCCGGCCTTCTGATAAGGCTGAGCTTTGGTCGTCGAAGAGATCATGCAGGTCTCCGGGGGATTCTGGGCGGCTTTGCCTACATCGCCTTGGCGGCGCCGACATTCAAGATGCAATATGGTCTTTTGCGGTCCGCGTCACGTTGCTTCACAGAACCCGCCGGCGGATGATCGTCGCCAGCGCCAGCATAGCGCAGATCGCACCCAGCGTGGCCGGCAGGCCGCCCGCGCCGAGCACATCCATCACGCCGCCGGTAAGCGGCGGGACCAGAATGCCGCCGACGCCCCACATCAGGGAGAATGCCGCATTGCCGGCGACCAGCGCCGAGCCGGCAAAGCGCTCGCCAAGCTCGATGATCGACATCGTGTAGATGCCGTAGGACACAGCGCCCCAGACGAAGACGCAGGGCCAGACCAGCGGGGTTTCGATCAGCACCGGCAACAGCGCACAGCCGAACAGCGTCAGCAAGACGCAGAGGAAGCGCACCAGGCGGGCCGTCAGCCGCTCGGCCAGCAGGCCAAGCGGCACCTGCATGGCAATGTTGCCGGCGATCATGACCGAAAGCAGCGCGGACATGCGAGCCTCCGCGATGCCATGATGCGTGCCATAGACAGGCAGCAGCGCCAGCACCGCCTGTTCGAAGCCGGCGGCCACGATTACCGCCGACAGAAGCAGCCAGGCGAGCGGCATGAAACCCATCACCGAAACCTGATGCCCGGCCTCGTCCACCCTGGGCAGCCGCGGCAGAACCAACGCCAGGCAGAAGCCGCAGAGCACGAAGGCGCCAATGCCGAGAAGGAACGGCGGCCAGCCTTCCGTGCCGACGGCAAGCAGGCAAAGCGGGCCGGTCGCGAAGCCGGCGGAAATGATCGTCGAATAGAGACCCATGATGCGGCCGCGCCGGGCCGGCGGTGCCAGCGCGATCACCCAGATTTCGCTGAGCACATAGAGCGGATTGGTCACCACGCCGATCAGGAAGCGCAGCGGAAACCAGAGATAGACATTCTGCGTCCAGCCGATCAGCGCCAGCACGACAGCCGAAAGCACCGCGCAAGTGAGCGCCGTGCGCCCTGCCCCGAACCGGCGCGCCAGGCCGGGTATCAGCGGCGATGACAGGATGAAGCCGACAGCGGTCATTGCGGCCGACAGGCCGATCATCGCTGGCGAGACACCCTGGCGCTGCAGGATGAAGCTCAGCAGCGGATAGGACAGCCCCTGCGCGATGGCGAACACGGACACGGTGGCGATCACACCGGTGATCGCTGCCCACTGCATCGTCTCGTCGCTTCTCGTGTCCACCAAGTCCATATCCATGATGCCGTCGCGGTTGCAGACTTAGCGGTTCGTTCCAATGGCGGTAAGCCTTGCAGCCCGAACGACGCTCGGCTCCAGCCAAACCCTGTCAGGAGCCTCTGCGGCTGGCTGATTTATGGAGCGCGAAGACGACCAGCAAAGCGTCGAGGGCGACGATCACGGTGCCGGCGGCCTCCCTGCCGACAGGCGTTACTGGCTACGTGCTCGATCAGGGGAAAGAAAGGGCCGGCGAGGAAGATCCGCTTGCGCCAACGGATGAATGATCAAGGCGGATGTCGTGGCCACGCAGCTGCCGTTCGGACATGTCGCTTCCCTCGCCCTAGTGGTCGCCGCCTCCGCAATGGCCGGACGGGCGCCGGTCCATTATGCCGCCCGTTATCGCATCCTACGAGGACCATCATGACCGCCGTCCTACAACCCTCAGAACCGGCTTTGGCACCCGACCGTGCCCGCCGTGGCGGTCGCGCCGGAAAGCGTGCCGGTGGCTCGGCCGCGTTCGAACAGCCGGCCTTCCGCCAGCTGAAAAATCCCCTGACGCCGACCAAGCTGGTTTCCGAGGACGAGCTGGAATCGATCCACCTCGCCTCCTTGCGCGTGCTCAGGGAAATCGGTGTCGATGTGCTGCACGACGAAGCCCGCCGCATCATGAAGGCGAATGGCGCCGATGTGCGCGAGGGCTCGGAGCGCGTGCGCTTCGACAGCGACATGATCCTGGAGCTGGTGTCGAACTGCCCGTCCGAATTCACCATCCATGCCCGCAACCCCGCGCACAATGTGCGCTTCGGCGGCGACAATCTGATCATCTCGATGATGGCCTCGGCCCCCAATTGCTCCGACATCGATCGCGGCCGGCGGCCAGGCAACCAGCAGGACTATCGCAATTTCCTGCGCCTGGCCCAGATGCACAACATCCTGAATTGCACCGGCGGCTATCCGGTCGAGCCGACCGACATCCACCCGTCGGTCCGCCATCTCGAATGCATCCGCGACCTCGCAACGCTGACCGACAAGGTGTTCCACATCTATTCGCTCGGCAAGGAGCGCAATGTCGACGGCATCGAGATCACCCGCATCGCGCGCGGCATCAGCCACGAGCAGTTGCTCGAGGAGCCGTCCGTCTTCACCATCATCAACACCAATTCACCGCTCAAGCTCGACGTGCCGATGATGGAAGGCATCATCCAGATGTCGAGCAAGGGCCAGGTCGTCATCGTCACGCCCTTCACCCTGTCTGGGGCGATGGCGCCCGTCACCATCGCCGGCGCGCTGGTGCAGCAGAATGCCGAGGCGCTGTCCGGCATCGCCTTCGCCCAGATGGTGCGCAAGGGTGCACCGGTCGGCTATGGCGGCTTCACCTCCAATGTCGACATGAAGTCCGGTTCACCGGCTTTCGGCACGCCCGAATACATGAAGGCGCAGCTCGTCGGCGGCCAGCTTGCCCGCCGCTACAACATCCCATACCGCACCTCGAACACCTGCGCCGCCAACACGGTCGACGCGCAGGCCGCCTATGAAAGCGTGTTCTCGCTGTGGGGCGCCATCCAGGGCGGCGGCAATCTGATGATGCATGCCGCCGGCTGGCTCGAAGGCGGCCTGCGCTGCTCCTACGAGAAGACCATTCTGGATATCGACCTGTTGCAGATGGTGGCCGAATTCCTGACCCCGCTCGACCTCTCCGAAGAGGCGCTTGGCTTCGACGCCATCCAGTCGGTCGGCCCCGGTGGCCACTTCTTCGGCACCCAGCACACGCAGGACCGCTACAAGACCGCCTTCTATTCGCCGATCCTGTCCGACTGGCGCAATTTCGAGACCTGGGCCGAAGCCGGCTCGCCGACGGCGCTGGAAAAGGCCAACAAGGTGTGGAAGGAGCGGCTGGCATCCTATGACGAGCCTTACATGGACCCTGCCATCCGCGAGGAACTCAACGCCTTCGTTCAGAAGCGCACCGCCGAAGGCGGCGCACCGACGGACTTCTAGACGGACCACCTTCCAGGGGCTGTTCAGCTTCGCTGCGAAGCGTGCCGCACGGGCCTGTAAAATATCTGATTCAGTTTACACGAAAACGGACCTATCTTCATGAAATCCCATTTAAAAGCGGTTGTCATCGGCGGCGGCGTCGTCGGCTGCTCGGTGCTCTATCATCTGGCCAAGGCCGGCTGGACCGACGTCATGCTGATCGAGCGCTCTGAGCTAACCTCGGGCTCGTCCTGGCACGCGGCCGGTGGCTTCCATACGCTGAACGGCGATCCGAACGTCGCCAAGCTGCAGGCCTACACGGTGCAACTGTACAAAGAGATCGAGGAGATTTCGGGCCAGTCCTGTTCGCTGCACCTGACCGGCGGGGTGATGTTGGCCGATACGCCCGAGCGCATGGATTTTCTGCGCCTTGCCCACGCCAAGGGCCGCTATCTCGGCATGGACACCGAACTGATCACGCCATCCGAAGCCAAGGCGATGTTCCCGCTGATGGACGAGACCAATTTCGTCGGCGCCATGTGGGATCCGGTCGAAGGCCATCTCGACCCCTCCGGCACCACCATCGCCTATTCCAAGGCGGCGAAAAAACTCGGCGCCGAAATCGTGCTGCGCAACCGCGTGGTCGACCTGACGCAGCAGCCGGACGGCACCTGGAACGTCGTCACCGAACAAGGCACGGTCCACGCCGAGCATGTCGTCAACTGCGGCGGCCTGTGGGCGCGCGAGATCGGCCGCATGGTCGGCGTCGAGTTGCCGGTGCTGGCCATGGAGCACATGTATCTCTTGACCGAACCGATGCCGGAGGTCGAGGAGTTCAACAAGTCGACCGGCCGCGAGATGATCGGCGTGCTCGACTTCAAGGGCGAGATCTACACCCGCCAGGAGCGCAACGGCATCCTGCTCGGCACCTATGAAAAGGCCTGCAAGCCGTGGTCGCCGGTCAACACGCCGTGGGATTTCGGCCATGAACTGCTGCCGCCCGACCTCGACCGCATCGCGCCGTCGCTGGAAATCGGCTTCAAGCACTTCCCCGGCATCGAGAAGGCCGGCATCAAGCAGATCATCAACGGCCCCTTCACCTTCGCGCTCGACGGCAACCCGCTGGTCGGTCCGGTGCAGGGCCTGACCAATTTCTGGTGTGCCTGCGCCGTGATGGCCGGTTTCAGCCAGGGCGGCGGGGTCGGCCTCGCTCTGTCCAACTGGATGGTCCACGGCGATCCGGGTTTCGACGTCTGGGGCATGGATGTCGCCCGCTTCGGCGAGTGGGCCGGCCTGCGCTACACCAACGCCAAGGTGCGCGAAAATTATTCGCGCCGCTTCTCGATCCGCTTCCCCAACGAGGAACTGCCGGCCGCCCGCCCAGCGCAGACGACGCCGCTCTACGACACCATGCTCGCCAACAACGCCGTCATGGGCGACTCGTGGGGCCTCGAAACCCCGCTCTGGTTCGCGCCAAAGGGCAAGGAGCCGAAGGACGTCGTCTCCTTTCACCGCTCCAACGATTTTGGGCCGATCGGCGAGGAAGTGCGGGCCACGCGCGAGCGTGTCGGCGTCACCGAGATCGCCAACTTCGCCAAATACGAAGTGTCGGGACCGGGTGCGGAAGAGTTCCTCAACCGGCTTATGACCAACCGCATGCCGAAGACCGGCCGTATCGTGCTGACGCCGATGATCAACGAGTTCGGCAAACTGATCGGCGACTTCACCATCGCCAAGCCCGGCGAAGACCGCTTTATGATCTGGGGCTCGTCGGCCGCGCAGAAGTATCACATGCGCTGGTTCGAAAGGCACCTGCCCAAGGACGGTTCGGTCCGCATCCACCGCTTCGACCAGACGCTGGTCGGCCTCTCGATCGCCGGTCCGAAGTCGCGTGACCTCCTACAGAAGCTGGTCGATGTCGACATCTCGACCAAGGCTTTCCGCTTCATGGATTTCCGCGAAATGGCGGTCGGCGGCGCGCCATGCCTGGTCAATCGCATCACCTACACCGGTGACCTCGGCTACGAGATATGGATGGCGCCGGCCTATGAGCGCCTTGTCTATCATCAGATCAAGGATGCCGGCGAGGAATTCGGCATCGTCGATTTCGGCATGCGCGCCTTGCTGTCGATGCGCTTGGAAAAGAATTTTCCGACCTGGTTCCGCGAGCTGCGGCCGATCTACGGCCCGTTCGAAGGTTCGATGGACCGCTTCATCAAGCTCGAGAAGAACGATTTCATCGGCCGTGGCGCCGCCGCCAAGGAACAGGCGGAAGGGCCAAAACTGCGCCGCGTCTCCTTCATCGTTGACGCAGCGGACGCCGACGTGATGGGCGACGAACCGATCTGGGCCAAGGTCAGCAAGGATTACGGCACGGTGGAAAAGCCGCATGGCTACGGAGCGCCGCGCTTCGACACATCAGGCAAGGAAATACGCGGCTCGAAGGCCGCCGAAGGCGCGTCCGCCGTGCGCGGCATCGTCGATGGCGACTGGCGCGTTGTCGGCTGGGTGACGTCGGGCGGCTATGCGCATTACGTGCAGAAGTCGATGGCGCAAGGCTATGTGCCGGCAGCCCTCGCCGAGGATGAAAGTGCTGGACTGTTCGAGATCGAGATTCTTGGATCCCGCCGACCCGCCCGCATCAATGTCGAAGCGCCTTTCGACCCAAATGGCGAGAAGATGCGGACCTGAGGTCCGGCCATGGACAGCGAGGCGCCAAAGGGAAGCTTCGGCCGCCATCGCAAGATCACGCCGTTCGAGCCAGGCTCGATCGAGGTGTTGCGCGACGCCTCCCGCGAGAAGGCGGCGTCACTCAACCAGCATGTGCTGGGCTATGGCGTTGTAGCCGAAGCTGAATGGGCCGCGGCGGGTATCGCCGCGCCCGACCTGCCGGCGATGCGAAAATACCGGCTCGAGCGCATCCGCGCCGAGCTGAAGCGCCGCGGCTATGCCGGCGCCCTGCTCTATGACCCCGTCAACATCCGTTATGCGACCGACAGCACCAACATGCAGCTCTGGGTCACGCACAACCCGACGCGGCATTGCTTCGTCGCCACCGAGGGTCCGGTGGTGCTGTTCGACTATTTCTCCTGCGAACACCTGTCCGATCATTCCGGTGTCGTCGACGAAGTGCGGCCGGCAGTGTCGTGGATATATCTCTATGGCGGCGAGCTGACCGAGCAGAAAGTCCGCCGCTGGGCCACCGGCATCGCCGATCTGGTAAGGGAGCACGGCGGCGGCAACAACCGCATCGCCGTCGACCACATCAATCCGGAAGGCGTCGAGGAACTGGCGCGCCTTGGTGTTTCGATCGGCAATGGCGAAGCGGTGATGGAGAACGCCCGCTTGATCAAATCGCCGGACGAAATCCTCGCCATGCGCCGCGCCATTGTCGCTTGCGAGGCTGCGATGGGCGATATGGAACAGGCGCTCAGGCCCGGTATCTCCGAAAACGAATTGTGGGCCGAGCTGCATCGCGGCAACATCGCGCGCGGCGGCGAATGGATCGAGACGCGGCTGCTGACGTCGGGACCGCGCACCAATCCGTGGTTCCAGGAATGCTCGTCGCGGATCATTGTATCAGGCGATCTTGTCGCCTTCGACACCGACCTGATCGGCCCCTACGGCTTCTGCGCGGATCTCTCGCGCACCTGGCTGTGCGGCGATACCAGGCCAACCAACGAACAGCGCGATCTGTTCCGCATCGCAGCCGATCAGATCGAACACAATACGGCATTGATGCAGCCCGGCGTCTCGTTCCGCGACCTCGTCGAGCGCTCAGCGGTGCCGCCAGGCGACTGCTTCCCGACCCGCTACGGCGTACTCTACCACGGCGTTGGACTGGCCGACGAATACCCGACCTTGCCGCATGCCAGCGACTGGACGCCAGACACGCCGGACGGCGTGCTTGAGCCAGGCATGGTGCTGTGCGTGGAAAGCTATATCGGCCGGCTTGGCGGGCGCGAAGGTGTCAAGATCGAGGACCAGATCCTGATCACCGAGACCGGCAACGAAAAACTTTCAACCTACCCGTTGGATGCGAGGCTGCTCGGCTAGGCCGGCAAGGGCTTCGCGCATCGCGCGCACTGTCTTTTCCGGCGTCGTCCCGGCAGTGATGTAAGGCAGGCCTTTGCGCCGTGCCGTCCAGCCGACGATCACGACCTTGCGCGCCGCCGATTCGAAACGCTGCGCCAGCGCCCAGCTTTCGCAGTCGACCGCTGCGACATCCGCCCTGCCTTCGGCGACCGCCACGATCGAGTGGCGATGGCCGCCGCTTTCGCCGCTCGGTGAAAAGCTTTCACCGCTCGATGAAAATATGTCGAGGCTTTCGCCGGCCGCTTCCAGGTCGCGCGTCAGCGCGATGATGCCCGACATGGAATCGAGGCTGTTGAAGGTGAAGCGCCGGCCTCGGATGAGATCGAGCGGCAGCAAGGCCTTGCCGTCGGCGGGCGACCGGACCTCCGGTCCCTCGCCTGCGCGCATAACCAGCGCGCTCGAATAGAGTTCGCCCTGCCCGCCTTCATAGGCGTCGTAGCTTGGCTGGCCGACAACCTGCACATGCCGGGATAGACCAAGTTCCATCGGCCCCCAACAGGTCTGCGCGAACAGCAGCGCCGGATGCAGCCAGAGCTTGTGGAAATCGAGTTCGTCCGGCGGCAGCGTCGCCGGATCCGGAGCGATGAGTTTACCCTCGCCGTCGCGAATGCCGCCCGGCACCGGCGGCAGCTCGCCATTGCGGCGCACGATGGATTGCGGCGCGTCGATACCCTTCCGCCGGAAGGCATCGCGCAACCACGCCCATTGCGCGTCGACCTCGTCGCGCGCTTCGGGCCAGTCATACATCGGCAACGCCGCAATCAATTCACTCATGCCGATATCAAACCACCATGCCCGGAAAAAAGATCGCAAAAACGCGGCGTCCGATCAGAATTGGCCGACACGATATCATGCTATCAGCGGATGTTATTCCTTGGGCGGCTCGGCCGGGACCGGCACCGTGCCGAGCCCATTGATGCTGCGCGCCCTGACGCGCGGCTTGAACGCCCTGCCCGGCTCCGGTGCGCGGCGCAGCACCGGATGCACGATCGGCTCCTTGGCCTTGAAGGCATAGGCTTTGACCAGCGCGAAATAATTCGGATAGGCATAGCCATTGTTCATCCGCAGCCATTCCTCGCGCCGGTCACGAAACAGCTTCGGCAGCTGGTACCAGGCGATGGTCGGGCTCTTGTGATGGACAAAGTGCAGATTGTTGTTGAGGAACAGGAACGATAGGGGCGAGCGCTCGACGATCACCGTGCGGCCTTCCGGATGTTCAGACCACTGATGCTCGGCATAGGTGCGGATCGAGATCAGCGACTGGCCGAGCCACACCGGCACCAGCACATAAAGCCAAACCGGCATGCTGAACCCGAACTGCACGACCGGCAGCACCACGGCAAGGCCGATCGCATGCAGCAGCCAGGCCTTGCGGATCGCCTTGTCTCCGGCGATCGCCTGCTTGGCGTCATCGATGAAGAAGCCGACGCACGACAGCCACGGGCCAAGCACGAGGCGACCGGCCATGGTATTGTTGATCTTCAGCACGAATTTCATCAACGGCGGCAATTCATCGTGATGCCACAGAGCCTTGTAGTAGCTCTCGGGATCGTCCAGCGGATCGGTGAGCCGCTCGTCCGCATGGTGGCGCAGGTGAATGGTCTTGAAGCGGCGGAACGGCCACGCAAGACCGATCGGCAGGAAGACGAAGGCCTCATTGACGACGGCGTTGCGGGTGGGGTGACCATGCAGCACCTCATGCATGATTGAGGACTGCAGAGCCAGCGTAACGGCCATCACGATCAGTGCTGTTAGGGGATAGGATGGCCAGAGGAAGAAGCCGGCGGCGAACCATGTGCCGTAGCAGAAGAAAGCGAGAACCACGGTCGGCCACTCGATGGCCGGTTTGCTGCTTCGACGGATGCCCGTGCCTGGTATCCTTGCCATGCTATCGACCACTGTCCCTCAGTCGCCGGAACCCCAACTGGTTCCTGACAGCATTGTGTCAGGAGACGTGATTCCACTCAACGCGACAAAGTGTACAAAATGTTGCGTCTGCGCATTTTTGGCTGCATATGTTGTACATTGTAAACAATCTTAGGGATTCATTTACGCCTCGGGCGCCTATTCACCTGGCTCCGGCGCAAATTTTTCCTCCAGAAGACGGGAGCAAAGGCATGGACAAGCGCGATCTGTCGACGATCTTCCGGGACCGTCTGAAGCTGCTCCTGACACGGTCCGACCTCAACCAGTCGGCTTTCGCGTCAGCAGTCGGCATCGATCGGTCGGCGCTGTCGCAACTGATGTCGGGCGCCTCGACGCGCCTGCCGCGCGCTGAAACGCTGCTCAACATCGCCGCCGAATTCAAGGTGTCGCTGGACTGGCTGCTCGGTCTCAGCCAGGACGAAGGCGTGACCGGCGAAATCCGCGAGAGCCTCGAGATCGAGGAAGCGCCCGACGGGTTCGACCGCACGCTGCTGGCCAAATGGTTCGCTGAAGCGGCCGGCACCAAGATCCGTTATGTGCCCGCTGGCATTCCCGATCTCCTGCGCACCCACGCGCTCGTCGACTACGAGGCCAACATCACCAACAGGAGCCGCCTGGCGCAGGCCAGCGAAACGCAATACCGCATCGAGTACAACCGGCGGCCGGAAACCGACATGGAAGTCTGCATGCCGCGCCACACGCTGGAGATTTTCGCGCGCGGCCTCGGTGTGTGGGACCGTTTCCCGGCGGCCGACCGCCAGCAGCAGCTTGCCCATATGGCGACGCTGCTCGACGACCTCTATCCGACCTTCCGCCTGTTCCTCTATGACGGCCGCATGCGCTATTCCATCCCGCTTACCATCTTCGGCCCCTATCGCGCCGCCATCTATGTCGGCGACATGTATGTGGTGCTGAACGCCACCCAGCCGGTCCAGGCACTGACCAAGCATTTCGACAATCTGATCCGCGCCGCCGACATCAATCCGCATGAGGCCGCCGCCTTCGCGCGCAATCTGGCGGACATGTCGTTCGCATCAGGTTCTGTTTGAGAGCGCGCCAGGAATGGCTGCGGGTCGTCAACCCGCCTCCATGCGCTTCACGATGCAATTTCATTGACTAGACATAAAGACTTCTTTATATCCTTATCCGAATTCCAGGACACGAAAGCCAATCCGATGACGACGAGCAATCCGATCGATGCGCTGCTGGCCGAAAAGGGTGTGCTGCTGGCCGATGGCGCCACGGGCACCAATTTGTTCGCCATGGGTCTGGAGGCTGGCGAGGCGCCGGAACTACTGAACGAAACCGCGCCCGACACCATCACCCGGCTGCACCAGAATTTCGTCGATGCCGGCGCCGACATCATCTTGACCAACTCCTTCGGCGGCACCCGCCACCGGCTGAAGCTGCACCACGCGCAGGATCGCGTCCATGCGCTGAACAAGCGCGCCGCCGAGATTGCCCGCGCTGTAGCCGACAAGGCCGGCCGCAAGGTGATCGTCGCCGGCTCCGTCGGCCCGACCGGCGAATTGCTGGTGCCACTCGGCGCCATGACCTATGGCGAGGCGGTCGACGCCTTCGCCGAGCAGATCGAGGGTCTCAAGGAAGGCGGCGCCGAAGTCGCCTGGATCGAGACGATGTCGGCGCCCGACGAGATCCGCGCCGCCGCCGAAGCCGCCATCCGCGTCGGCCTCCCCTACACCTATACTGGCTCCTTCGACACCGCCGGCCGTACCATGATGGGACTGCTGCCGAAAGACATCCACGGCGTCGCCGACGGCCTGTCGCAAGCGCCGCTCGGCGTCGGCGCCAATTGCGGCGTCGGTGCCTCAGACATACTGGCCTCGCTGCTCGACATGACCGAGGCGAAGCCGGAGGCGACTGTCATCGTCAAGGGCAATTGCGGCATCCCCGAATTCCGTGGCACCGAGATCCACTATTCCGGCACGCCGGAACTGATGGCCGACTATGTCCGGCTCGCCGTGGATGGCGGGGCCAAAATCATCGGCGGCTGCTGCGGCACCTCGTTCCAGCATCTTGCCGCGATGCGCAAGGCGCTCGACGCCCACACCAAAGCGGATCGTCCGACGGTCGAAAAAATCGTCGAGCGCATCGGCCCGATGCGCAACAAGGTGGCAACCGCAAACACGGCCGAGACCAGCGAAGCCCGCCGCGAGCGGCGGCGCACCCGCGCCTGACGCGATTCCTTTAGCGGTTATTCGCTGTTGTCGGCGTAGCTCGACTGCGCCGACTTGAGATCGACCGCATTGTCGCCGCGCATTGTAGCCAGCGCACCCGATGCGCCGGGATCGGTAATCTGCTCCAGCATGGCGCGGAAGCGGTCGTTGGTCAGCGCCGACATGGCGGTGTGACGCGCCTGCGCGACGTCATCGCTGATGCGTCTGGATTCGGCTGACGGGGCTGATGAAACCGCCGCAGCATCCCGTGTCGGCGGAGTAGAGTTGGCGATGGTTCTGATCTGCAATTCCGGCTCCCTCAAGCCTTAGACATGTCCGGTGTAGCGAGAGGAAATTGCGATCCGGTACCGGAAATGCAGCGCAATTTAACGATCCAGCGCGCTGCCCTAGGATCTGTTGAGATTCAGGTCAGGCCGAGGCGAAAACAGTGACTTTCGAGAACCGGAGCGCAGCGTACTTTAAGTACGTGTTGGGGTGGACGGCCCCCGACGGCATCGCAATGTGCCAGAATGAGGTCGTTGCAGATC
>NZ_VFTI01000038.1:0-57900 GCF_006439515.1 Mesorhizobium sp. B3-2-1
GAGAAAACTGTTACCTATGTATCCGGTTCATTCTGTTACCCATCTATCCGCTGGACACCGGCAGGCAGGTGAGGGGCGGCACTGCCGGACGAGGTGGTCCGTCAACTTTGTAACGGTCACATTTTTTCATTGGTGTACTGCGTGTCTTTGCGAGCATCATGAGAAGACACCCTCTTTTTCTGGACCTTGCATGACCGCCACCACCCCTCCCGGCATCGCCGACATCCACGCCGCCGCCGCGCGCCTTTCGGGCCTGATCGTCGAGACACCGCTCATCGAATCGCAGGAGCTGAACCGGCGCTTCGGCGGCCGTATCCTGT
Source organism: Mesorhizobium sp. B3-2-1 (assembly GCF_006439515.1). Lineage (NCBI taxonomy): Bacteria > Pseudomonadati > Pseudomonadota > Alphaproteobacteria > Hyphomicrobiales > Phyllobacteriaceae > Mesorhizobium > Mesorhizobium sp. B3-2-1. Next base: position 321 of record NZ_VFTI01000038.1, read on the forward strand.
TCAAGCCGGAGACGCTGCAGCGCACCGGCTCGTTCAAGTTCCGCGGCGCCTACAACAAGCTGTCCTCGCTGAGCGAGGCGGAGCGCTCCCGTGGCGTCGTCGCCTTTTCCTCGGGCAACCATGCCCAAGGCGTGGCGGCTTCCGCCGCTATGTTCGGCGTCAAGGCGGTCATCGCCATGCCTACGGATGCGCCTGACATGAAGATCGCCAATGTCCGCAAGATGGGCGCCGAGGTGGTGCCCTTCGACCGTTTCAAGGACGACCGCATGACGGTGGTTCGCCCCTATCTCGACAAGGGCATGGCGCTGGTGCCGCCCTTCGACGATCCGGCCATCATCGCCGGACAGGGCACGATCGGGCTGGAGCTGGTGAAGCAGGCGCGGGCGCTCGGTGTCAGCCTCGACGCGGTCGTCATCCCCTGTGGCGGCGGCGGCCTGACCAGCGGCATTTCCGTCGCGGTCAAGGATGCCTCGCCCGGCACCGCGATCTGGGCGGTCGAGCCCGAGCATTTCGACGACACGCGCCGCTCGCTGGCAGCGGGCGCCAGGGTTTCGAACGAGCCGGGCCACAGTTCGATCTGCGACGCGATCCTGACCGCCGAGCCGGGCGTCATCACCTTCGAGATCAACCGCCGTAACCTCGCGGGTGCCATCGCGGTTTCCGACAAGGCGACCGCACAGGCGATGCGTGACGCCATGGCCTACCTGAAGCTGGTGGTCGAGCCCGGCGGCTGCGTCGCGCTTGCGGCGCTGTCATCGGGCGAGATCGAGCTGTCGGGTAAATGCGTTGCCGTGGTGCTGTCCGGCGGCAATGTCGATTTCGGCACCTATGCCGGGATCATGGCGGCGGCGTAGGGGCTGCGCCCTCCACAAGTGTCAGGCCTTGAGCTTGCGAAGCTCAAAAGGCCCAATCACCTTTGGTTCGCCGGATTTCCTCTGAGGTCAGGAAGTGGATCTCCATAAGGATCGGTTCTTCCGGCCCTCTGAAGAAATGCAATTCCGCATGGGGAAGCACAAGGCGACGCACCGTCTCAGAAGCACTGTCAACTTTGTAGTCTTTGCCCTGAAGGCCGAGATCGGTAAGCAGCGCCTTAGTGGCGGAAAGCGTCATCGCCGGATGAAAGCCATCGAGATCGATTTGGCTGTTTCCGCTCCACTTCAAAGGTAAAGGCTTGGCGACGTCCGGCACGTGCCACAGCTTGATGCTGATGCGATTGGCGCGCGCTCGATTGCTGCGGGTCAGAATGTCGAGTTCCAGGTCGCCATAGCCAAGAAGAAAGCCGCAGGGCTGATCCTGATAGACATACAGCCATTTCGGAAAGCCGAGGTGCTTCTGAATGGGGCCGAGATCGGCTCCGACACGCAGGGGCGTGTCTTTCTTGCCTGTGATCAATGGAAGGATATGGAGTTTGCCCCGCAGCATTGATCAACCCTGAATTGGCCCGTCACAGCCATTGCATTCTATATGTCTCGGCCATCTGCGCCAGCCGTGCCGATCAGTCCAGCGTGCGCCTGAAGCGCACCAATGCCACGCCGGCGAACAGCGCGACGAAGACCACCAGCCAGCCGATCTCGGTCGCCACCGCCGGCAGCTGGGCGCCCTTCAGCATCACCGCGCGGGTGATACGCAGGAAATGCGTCAGCGGGAAAATCTCGCCGAAGGTCTGTGCCCAGTCCGGCATGCCGCGATAGGGGAACATGAAGCCCGACAGCATGATCGACGGCAGGAAGAAGAAGAAGGTGAGCTGAAGCGCCTGCATCTGCGTGCGCGCGATGGTCGAGATCGTGTAGCCGAGCAACACCAGGGACAGCACGAACACCAGCACCGCCGACAGGAGCAGCGTCATCGAGCCGCTGAACGGTATGGCGAACAGAAGCTTCGACGCCGCCAGCACCACCACCACCTGCACCGCCCCGACCGCCAGATAGGGCAGCACCTTGCCCATCATGATCTCCAGCGGGCTCGACGGCATCGCCAGGAGGTTCTCCATCGTGCCGCGCTCGGTCTCGCGCGTCAGCGCGATCGAGGTCATCATCACCATGGTCATCTGCAGGATGACGCCGAGCAGGCCGGGCACGATGTTGTATTGCGAGATGCCTTCGGGATTGTAGCGCCGGTGGACGACGACATCGAGCTGTCCCCTGGCGGCCTCGGCGGCGGCTTCCTGCATGCCCTGCGCTCTCAGCAGCGCCTGGCCGGCGATGGTGCCGAGCGTGGAGATGGCGCCACTGGCGACCGCCGGATCGGTGGCGTCGGCCTCGATCAGGATCTGCGGCTTGTCGCCGCGCTCGACACGCCGGGCGAAGTCGGCGGGGATGGTGACGACGAAGGCGACGTCGCCCCGCGCCATCAGGAACTCGGCCTCGTCGGCGCTCCGCGCGACATGATCGAAGCGGTAATAGCCGGTGGTCTGCAGCGCCGAGACCATGGCACGGGTGTAGGGATCGCTGCTGGTCGCCACCAGCGCCGCCGGCAGGCTTTTCGGGTCGTTGTTGATGGCGTAGCCGAACAGGACGAGCTGTATCAGCGGCACGCCCAGCATCATGGCGAAGGTGATGCGGTCGCGCCGCATCTGGATGAATTCCTTGATCAGCAGGGCGCCGAGCCTGGCGAAGGAAAAGATGCTGTTCATCCCATATTGTCCCTTCATGCCATATTGTCCTTCGATCCCGACATGAACTGGATGAAGACGTCCTCCAGGCTGGTTTCGCCGGGCTTCACGGTCACGCCCTTGTGCTCTTTCTCGACATCGGCAAGGGCAGCCTCGAGCTTCTTGCGGTCGGAACCGACGACATGCAGCGTGGCGCCGAACGGAGCCACCTGGTCGACGCCGGGGCGGCCTTGCAGCGCTTGCGCCACCTCGTCGAGCCGGGGACCCTGCAGCACGAACGTGGTCAGGCCCGCATTCTTCACCACCTCGGCGACGGTGCCGGTGGCCAGCATCCTGCCATAGGAAATGTAGCTGATGCGGTGGCAGCGCTCGGCCTCGTCCATGTAATGGGTGGAGACCAGCACGGTGAGCCCGCCGCTGGCCAGGCGATGGATCTCGTCCCAGAACTCGCGCCGCGCCTTCGGGTCGACGCCGGCCGTCGGCTCGTCGAGCAGAAGCAGTTTCGGCTCGTGCATGATGCAGGCGGCCAGCGCCAGCCGCTGCTTCCAGCCGCCGGACAAGGTGCCGGCCAGCTGGTTGCGGCGCGTCGCCAGGCCGAGATCCTCCAATGTCCGGGCGACATACTCCTCGACCGGCTTCAGCCGGTAGAGCCGCGCCACGAATTCGAGATTCTCGCCGATCGTCAGATCCTCGTAGAACGAGAATTTCTGCGTCATGTAGCCGACTTCACGCTTGATCCTGAGCGCATCGGTACGGATGTTGAAACCCAGCACCGTACCTTCGCCCTCGTCCGGCGTCAGCAGGCCGCACATGATGCGGATGGTGGTGGTCTTGCCCGAGCCGTTGGGGCCGAGGAAGCCGACGATCTCGCCCTCGGCGACCGACATGGTCACGTGGTCGACGACGGTCTTGTCGCCGAAGCGCTTGACCAGGCCGTGAACGTCGATGACGTTCATTTTCCCATATCCGCGAGATTGACATCGACGATCTGGCCGGGCTGCAGCGGCCCCGCGTCGCCCTCCGGCCGCGCCTCGACGAGGTAGACCAGCTTCTGCCGATTCTCGAGCGAATAGATCACCGGTGGGGTGAATTCGGGATCGGGCGAGACGTAACTGACGCGCGCCTTCACGTCCGGGCCGCAGCCGTCGCAACGGACGCTGAGCAGGCTGCCGACCTTGACCGAGGAGAAGGCGCTTTCCGGAATATAGACACTGAGCTTCACCGCGCCGTCGGGAAGCACCGAGATGACAGGCGCGGTCGGGCCCGCCGTGTCGCCGGGATTGCGGATGACGTCGTTGACACGGCCGGGCGAAGGGGCGGCGAGGGTGCGCTTGGACAGGCGCCATTGCGCCTGTTCCAGCTCCGCCCGCGCCTGCTTGACCTGGTTGTCGGCGGCCTTGATCGTCTCGGTCCGCGCCGGCAGGCCACCGACGGCGAGATTGGCCTGCGCCTGGCCGACCTGGGCGTTGGCGGTTTCCAGCGTCGCCGAGGCGGTGTCATAGTCCGCTTGGGTGCCGGTACCGCGCTTGAACAGATCGGCGGCGCGGTCGTATTTGCGCTTGGCGTCGTCGGCCTGCGCCTTGGCCATGTCGACCTGGGCTCTGAGCGCTGCGATTTCTTCCGGCCGCTTGCCGACCTGCAGGTCGGCAAGTTGCGCCTGCGCCTGGGCGAGGGCCGCCTGCGCTTGCGCCACCGCGATCTTGGCGTCGGCGTTTTCGAGTGTCACCACGATGGCTCCCGGCATGACGCGGTCGCCGCGCTTCACCATCACCGTCTCGACCTGCGCCACCTCGATCGGCGCCAGGAGCACGTAATCGCCCTCGACATAACCGACGGCGAGCGGTGCTGCCGGCGCGCAGGCACCAAACAGTTGGGCGGCGAGCGGCAGCGAACACAGAAAGCTCATTGTCCCGATCCCTTCGTCCCTGCCGCCTTTCGGGCGGCCAGTATGGCGCCGAGGTTGTCCGTGGCGACCGCCACCACCTTGGCGGCCTCGGCGGCACCGATGTCGTGCCAGCCCATGCGGCGCATCACCGCCTCGCGGCCGATGCGGAAATAGATGACCTGGCCGATCAGCGTGAACACGGTGAGCCGGGTCCGTTCGCTTTCGGCCGGCTCGCCGGTGGCCTGCTCCCAGATCAGGCACAGCCGGCGATGCGTCGGCTCGAAGACGCCTTCATAGATGCGGTCGAGCGCCGCCGTCGGATGCGACAGCTCACGCAGCACGAACTGCACGATCTCTCCGGCCTGCGGGCTGGCAACGACAAAGCCGACCATCCGCTCCAGGGCCGCGAAGAGCTGCGCCCGCGCCGCCTCCGGGTCGCTTGCCGTCGCGGCCTGTCCATTGCCGAGCGCCTGGCCGGCGACCGCCTCAATGGTCTCGACGATAAAGTCGGCGGCAGCGGTGCGAAGACCTTCCTTGCCGCCGAAATGATAGGCGATCGAGCCGATATTGGCCCCCGCCTCGGCCGCAATCTCTCGCGTCGAGGTGCCGTCGAATCCTTGCCGCCCGAACAGTTTCAGCGCCGCCCGGACGAGCGCGGCACGCGTCAGCTCAGCCGGCGATGTCGCGCGGCGGGGCGTCTTGGCGTTCGGCAACTTGATCATGGCGCAAGACTTTAATCAATCGATTGATTAAGGTCAACTGGCGCAGCGCCGTCTTGCCATCGCGCGCGGCAACCGCTTTAGTGCGTGGCCATGGGCAAGGAAATCGAGCGCAAGTTCCTGATCTCCAGCACCGCATGGCGAGATCTGGTGGAAGCGGATATCCGCATTCTCCAGTTCTATCTCGCCATGGCACCCGGACGAACCGTCCGCATCCGCATCAGTGACGGAGCCTCGGCCAAACTGACGCTCAAATTCGGCAGCAGCGCGCGCGAGCGCGACGAATTCGAATATCCGATCCCGCTTGAGGAGGCGGTGGAAATGCTGGACTTCGCCATCGGACGTGTCATCGACAAGACACGTCACCATGTTAGGCATCGCGGCTATCTCTATGAAGTCGATGTCTTTGGTGGCGCACTGGCGGGACTTGTAGTGGCCGAACTCGAGACTCCGGAAGACGTTCCGGACGAAATGCTGCCGGACTGGCTCGGCCGTGAAGTCACCGGCGATCAGAAGTTCTACAACGCGTCGCTCGCCCTCGGGGGGATACCGGAGATCGCCGCATGAGCTTTCGCATAGACCCGCGCATGCCGCTGACCGGCGAGGTCAGACGCATCCTTGCCGAGGAAATCGGCAAGGCCCTGCTGCATCTGGATGCGGCGCGCACACGGCCGGAACAGGGGCTGCACAAATGCCGCAAGCGGCTGAAGAGCGCGCGTGCCTTGCTGCGGCTCGTTCGTTCCGGAGACGAAACATTCTGCGCCACGGAAAACCAATGCTATCGCAATGTGGCGGCGCTGCTTGCCGGCCCGCGTGAGGCGACGGCGCTGATCGAAACCATCGACCGGCTGGCTGCGAGTTTCGCGAAGGAAAGCGCCGATGGCGGGCTCGATGCCGTGCGCGACAGGCTCATCGCCCGCCAGCACGATTTGCATGAGGGGGCCGGGCTGCAGGCCGCGATCGGAGCGGCCACCGCGGCCTGCGAAGACGGCATGAAGCGCATCGAATCCCTTGTCCTGCCCGACCAGCCGGAACAGGCCGCCGACGTGCTCGCCGAAGGCGCGCGCGCCACCTTGCGCCGTGCCAGGAAGGCGCTCGACAAGGCCGGCGCGCACGGCGAGGCCAACGATTTCCACGACCTGCGCAAGGCGGCCAAGACGCATGGCATGCACCTGTCGCTGCTTGGCAGGCTGTGGCCGACGCCGATCAAGGCGCGGCGCAAGGCCGTCGATGAACTGGGCGAACGGCTCGGCGAACTGCATGACGTGTTCGTCATGCGTGCGCTGCTCGAGGCGGACAGCGAGCCGCTTGGGCCGCCCGAGGATACGAAACTTCTCGGCAAGCTGCTCAAGCGCTCGGAAAAGGGCCTGAAGAAGGCGTGCCTTGCCGAGGCGGCCGAACTGTTCGGCGACAGCCCGAAGCGCTCGACGAAGATGCTTGCCCGCAAGGCCCGCGACGATCTTGCCGGCGCGGCGCAGGAAGACGCGAACGCGACGGTGGGCTGATGCGCCAGTGCCTCCCCTTCTCACCCTTGTGGGAGAAGGGAGAACGCGCCGGCGCTGGCACTTTCCCGCCACCTCGTGCTAGTCACGCGTAGTCATGACCCAGCCCGCCGACACGCTCCTGGACCGCATAGGCCGCTGGCTTGCCGGCCGGCTGCAGGAAGAATCCTCGGGTTACGAGCCCTACACGCCTTCCGACGCCGAAACACTGCGCCGCACGCTGGAGCCGGGCGACATCCTGCTGATCGAGGGCAACCAGAAAATCTCGGCGGCGATCAAATACCTGACCCAGTCGACGTGGTCGCACGCGGCCTTCTATGTCGGCGACGCATTGGCCGAACCGGACGATGGCTCGGAACGGCGGCGCCTGATCGAGGTTACGGTCGGCGAAGGCTGTGTCGCCGTGCCGCTGTCGCGGTACCGGACCTACAACACCCGCATCTGCCGGGCGAGCGGCCTGACACCCGAAGACCGTGACAAGGTCGTTGCCTTCATGATCGGCAAGCTCGGCCTGAAATACGATCTCAAGAACATCTTCGACATGCTGCGCTATTTCCTGCCGGCGCCGCCGGTACCGGTGCGCTGGCGCCGCCGCATGCTGGCCTTCGGCTCCGGCAACCCGACCCGGGCGATCTGCTCGACGCTGATCGCCGAGGCTTACGGCCAGATCCACTATCCGATCCTGCCCGACATCACCCGCGCGCCCGGCCGGGCCTCGGCGCAGTCGAACTATTCGCGCAGGGAAATCCTGCACATCCGCCATCACTCGCTCTACACGCCGCGCGATTTCGACCTGTCGCCCTATTTCCGCATCGTCAAGCCGACGTTGGAATATGGTTTCGACTACCGGCAAATGGTCTGGGACGACAAGGCAAGCACAGACGCCGCAGCCGCAAAGGCTGGCGCAACCGCGACGGACACGTGATGGCTTTCGGCCTAGGACGTAGTGACGATTTAACGGGTTGGGATTCCCAAGGAAGCGCAAATCAGATTCAACGCTGATTTTTGGAGGTCAGCGATGGACTGCGATGCGCTTCGGGACGATCAGTGGGAACGGATCAGGGGCTTTGTGCCTGGCGGTACGAAGGGCAAGCGCGGCCCGCGCACCGACAACCGGAAGTTCCTCGATGCCCTGCTGTGGATGGCCCGCTCGGGTGGGCGCTGGCGTGATCTACCCGAGCGGCTCGGCGACTATCGATCCGTGAAGCGGCGCTACTATCGCTGGATCGAAATGGGCGTTCTCGATGAGATGCTTCTGGTTCTTGCGCGCGAAGCTGATGATCGACTCGACCATTGTGCGCGCTCATCAGCACGCCGCCGGCGCGCGCCGGTCAAAAGGGGGGCGGATGCCCAAGGTCTGGGCCGGTCTCGCGGCGGCCTGAGCACCAAAATCCATGCGGCAGGCGATGCTCTTGGGTTACCGGTTCGCCTGATCGCAAGCCCAGGGCAGCGTAATGACATCGCCTTCGCGCATGATCTCGTCGACGGCTTCGAGACCGGCGCAGCGATCGCCGACAAGGGCTATGACGCCGACCATTTGCTTGAAAAGATCGCAGAAATAGGCGCCGACGTCGTCATCCCGCCCAAGCGCAATCGAAAGCATCAGCGTCCCTACGACGCTGATCTCTACAAGGAGCGCAACATCATCGAGCGCTTCTTCAACAAACTCAAACAGTTCCGCCGCGTCGCAACTCGATATGACAAGCTGCTCGCCAACTTCATGGGCTTTGTCAAACTTGCCGCTATCGCTATCTGGCTCAGGTAGTTAAATCGTCACTACGCCCTAGGTCAGGACACGCGGCCTACCGCTATCCCGCCGAGGTGCAGGCGTTTCACATGGCGGCCTATGTCACGCCGGAACCGCAATAGAACCCTGGTTTTCGGCTCTGTGTTCGACCCAGACATGGACCGGTTCGTCCCGGCCGCGGATGCTCATCGGTCCATGATCGCGCGCATTCAACGGTGTCGTGGGCGATTCCGCCTTCGCGGCCTCAATCAGTCGTGACCCAAAGCAAATATTCACCTGAAGCTCACGGCAGAGCGACTGCAAACGGCTGGCGACGTTGACGGTGTCGCCCACCACCGCGAAGGACAGATTGCGCTCGCTGCCGACCGCGCCGATGACCACTGCGCCATATTGTGCACCGATCCGAACGTCCAGCGGCGGGTATCCCCTGGACACCCGCTGTACATTCCAGTCTTCGAGAGCGGCGACCATCGCTTCAGCGCATTGGATGGCCCGAGTCGCGTCGTCATGGCTGGCTTGCGGAACCCCGAATGTCGCCATGATGCAATCGCCGATATAGTTATCGACGGTGCCATGGTGGTCGAAAACGACTTGTTCCATGCGACGGTGGAACTGACGCAGAAGTTCGAACACTGCTTCGGCCGGATGATCCTCGGAATAGTGTGTGAAGCCGACGATGTCGGCAAACAGCACCGCGATATCCTGCCGGCGGACCGGGCCGAAGGGCTCGTCATCGGTGGCGAGCTGGTCGACGACATTGGGCGAAAAATGCCGGGCGAGATTGGCGCGGGCGCGCTCTGCCTTGACGTAGTCCTCCGACAGATGTCGGGAACGAAAGACGACCAGCGCCATGATCGCGCCGATAATCAGCACAACCAACACGTTGGTCGCCTGCGCAAATGTATCGACGAAATTGGGGTTGAGATAGAGGTTCAGTCGCTCTGTCATTGGCAGCGAATAGAGGTTCGTCGCCGGAATTACGGTTCCCGGATGGGAAATCACCCATCCCACCCCGATCGCCCATGTCAGGGCCGCGAGCGCGCCGAGATAGAGTGCCAATCGTGTCGAAAGGGTCAGAGCGCCAAGGCATACGAAAATCAGCAGGTATTTAAAGCTGCCCTCGCGCAGTTGCATCGCGGCCGGCGCGACCTCCAGGGAAAACGGGTTGGGCGTTATCAGCAGAACGGTCAACAGAATGATGTCCAGCGTACCGGCGAGGTAACCGATCCACCATCGCGCCGTGCGACGGCGAGCAAAGAGAAACTGGATCAGGCCGATGAGCTGGAACAGCACGAGGCCCGCCAGCACGAAGAGCAGCGAAGCATCCCAGCGGCTGGTCAATGAAAAGAAGCAGGAGATCACGGCGAGCGATGCCGTACGCGCCCAGAACTGTAATGCAGCACCCTGGCGTTCTGCACGCGCCCGCAAATTTTTCAGGCGCGAATAGCGGCGAAGTTCAAGTGTTGGCGCGGTCGACATAGGATCACTTCGATTTCACGGGGACGTGTCACGCATTCGGCAAACCCGCCTTCTACAATCTGACAAATCAGTGCGCGAACTATATCATGAATGTGATTTCGTTTTTCTGTATCAGGCCGGTAACGGGCGGCGTCCCTTTGCTGGAGCGGCGGGCCGATCGAACGCCCCGGCGTCGCGCGGATGCGGGCCGATCGGCATGATCGCCTCGAACGGCGTGGCGCCGAAGGCGAACGTCCATTTGTGGCCGACCAACCCGTCCTCGGGCGTGGTGTGCTGGTCGTGATGGGCCAGCAGCTTCGCGCGGTCGGCCAGCTCCTCGGCCTCGCGCCGCACCATCTCCGCCGTCTCCGGCCGCATCCGCCTGGAGAAGCTGACGAAGGTCGCCTCCCGCTCGATATGGGTGATCGCCCAACCGATGAAATTCTTGTTGGTCATCTCGAACAGCGGCCTGAGCGGCCCCTCGAAATTCCACTGGATCGGCGTTTCGACCAGCAATTTCGCCGATAGGCCTCGGCCGAGCGCGATCAGGCCGAGCTCCTCCAAGTCGCGCAGATAGAGGAACATCGAGGCTTCGCTCAGGCCCTGCGAGCGCATGATGCCTTCCGGCGTGAATTTTTCCGACAGCATGACGAAGACGAACAGCAGTGCCGGCCGGCCGGCGAGCCGGCGCTCGATCTCGGGCGCGATGTGGTTGACCGGCCCCGGCCCCCTGCTCATCGAGCCGAGCACGTTTTCCAGCTCGACGCCGGCGGCGGCGCAGATCTCCACCAGGCGGTCGAGCTTGCAGTTCTTCTCATGGAAAATGCGCTTCACCGTCGGCTCGGAAACGCCCATGCGCTCGGCGAGGCCGCGATAGGTGACCCCCTTCGCCTTCAGCGTCCGCTTCAGCGCCTCGAAGATCAAACCGTTCATGGGATGCACCTCTTGCCGTCGGTTTCGTATCGGTATTCGATACTAGCGCCAATCACGCTTTCCGGAAAGTATCGAAAAACATAGTCTCCGCCGTCATCACAGGAGACCGGACATGAGACGCCTCATCACCTCAGCCTTCATCGCCGCCATCGGCATCGCCGCTCCCGCCCAGGCCGGCGAGCTCTGGCGCGCAACGGGCCTCGAACAGCCGGAATCGGCGTTGTTCGACGCCGCCAACGACCGCATCATCGTTTCCAACATCGTCGGCAATCCGGGCGACGCCGACGGCAATGGTTATCTCAGCGTGCTGTCCCTCGACGGCAAGATCGTAACCCAGCACTGGACCGACGGCATGGACGCGCCCAAGGGCATGGCGATATCGGGCGGCAAGCTCTATGTCGCCGACATCACCAAGGTCCGCGTCGTCGACCTCGCCAGCGGCAAGCTCGTCACCAGCATCGTTGTGCCGAACGCGGTCTTCCTGAACGACATGACATCGGACCGGTCCGGCAAGGTCTATGTCACCGACATGTTGGCCGACACGATCTACCGCATCGACGGCGAAAGGCCGGATCTGTTCGTCAAGGACCCGCTGCTTGCCTCGCCGAACGGCGTCTTCGCCGATGGCGGCAGGCTGATCGTGGCCTCATGGGGCAAGGGCATCAAGGCCGATTTCAGCACCGCCGAGCCGGGCGGGCTGCTGTCGGTAGACCTCGCCAGCAAGACGGTAACGCCGCTGGCGGGCGCCCAAAGGTTCGCCGACCTCGACGGCATCGTCGCCATTGGCGACACCATCTATGCCACCGCCTACATGACCGGCACGCTCTACCGATACAGGACCGGCGGCACGCCGGAAGCGGTGGCGCATTTCAAGCCGGGCAGCGCCGACATCGGCACCGACGGCAAGTCGATCCTCTATGTACCACTGATGAACGAGGGCGAGGTGGCGGCGCTGAAGATCGATTGAGAATCGCCGCCGCGGGGCCGACCCGTGCGACCTTCGCTGACAGCCGTGGATGGACCGTGGTAGGACGGTCCATCCACGGTGATGATCAGGGAGGTGTGCCATGGACGACCGCGAGATCAGAGCGGCCCCATGGATGCCGTGAGCCACAGCGACAATCATCCGCCGCTCGCGCGGGACGACCTGCCGGACGATACGGCCGCCCTCGCCCGCGATCTCATCGGCAAGCTGGTGGTGCGCGACTTGCCCGAAGGCAGGGTCAGCGGCCGCATCGTCGAGACCGAGGCCTATGTCGTCGGCGATGCCGCCGGGCACGGCTTTCGGGGAATGACGCCGCGCAACCGGTCGTTGTTTCTCGAGCGCGGGCACGCTTATGTCTATCTCGCCTACGGCATCTCGTTCATGCTGAACGTTTCGAGCGAGACGCAAGGCAGGGGAACCGGCGTGCTGATCCGGGCGCTGGAGCCGCTGGAAGGCATCGCTATCATGCGGCTGAACCGTGGCGTCGAGCGCCTGCGCGACCTGGCGCGCGGGCCGGGAAGGCTGACCGCGGCATTGCGGATCGATCGATCGCTCGACGGGATCGACCTTTGCCGGGAGGGCCCGCTATGGCTCGCACACGAAGACCACGTCCCCGCTGAAATCGGGCAGAGCATCAGGATCGGCATTTCGAAGGATGCCGAACGCCTGCTGCGATTTTACCTGAAGGCAAGTCCTTTCGTCAGCGGCCCGAGATCGCTCAACCGTTGAGGGACGGCTGCTCCGCCTCCTGTTCTCCCGCCAGCTGCGCCCGCGCATCGCGGATCGAAGCGGCATAGGTCACCAGCGGCCGCTTGACGCCGTGGTTGATCAGCATGCGCCGTGTCCGCGGCGAGGCGCCCGAAATGATGAAGCGCACGCCGGCGCGCCTCGCCTTGCGGGCCGCGCTTTCGATGACATTGGCCGCCGTCGAATCAAAAAGCGGCACGGCCGAACAGTCGAGGATGAAGTTGCGGCGCTGGTCGGCGATGCGGTCGAGCACGCTGCCGACGGTGGAGGCGGCACCGAAGAAGAAGGCGCCCGAGATGCGATAGACGACGGTGTCGGCGTCAGCGGCCTCGCTGGAATCATAGCCGCCGGCGCCGCTGTCGGCGACATCGTCCTGCGCCAGATCCGCCTCGACGGCGACGGACTTCGCCATGCGATCGATGAACAGGATCGAGCCGAGCGCGAAGCCGACGACGATGCCTTCGGTCAGGTCGCGGAAGACGACGATCAGGAAGGTCGCCAGCAGCACCAGCGCATCGCCGCGCGATGCCCTGAGCAGCGTGACGAAAGCCTGTTTCTCGAACATGTTCCAGCAGACCACCGCCAGCACGCCGGCAAGGGCCGAGAGCGGGATGTAGCTGGCGAGTGGAGCCGCCACCAGCATCAGCACCAGCAGGATGGCCGAATGGACGATGCCCGAAACCGGGCCATGTGCGCCGGCCCGCACATTGGTGGCGGTGCGGGCGATGGTGCCGGTGGCGCAGACGCCGCCGAACAGGGCGGACGCGATGTTGGCGAAGCCTTGCGCCACCAGCTCGCAATTCGAGCGGTGCCGCCGGCCCGTCATGCCGTCGGCTACAACGGCCGACAGCAGCGATTCGATGGCGCCGAGCAGCGCGAAGGCGATGGCGTCGGGCAGGACGTCGAGCATCCTGCCGAAGCTGACCGGGGGCAGGCCAGGCCATTGCAGGCTGCGCGGGATGCCGCCATAGCGCGTGCCGATCGTCTCGGCCGGCAGTGCAAACAGCGCCACGACGAGCGAGGCAAGCCCGATGGCGATCAGCATGGAAGGCCATTTCGGCCGCCACCGCTTCAGGAAAACGATGGTTGCGATGGTCAGCACCGCCACCAGGGTTGCGGCGGGGTTGATCGTGCCGGCCGCTTCGCCAAGCGCGATCAGCTTGGGCACGAACGGTCCGGGCTCCTTGCCCGGCAGGATCAGCCCGAACAGTTCGACGATCTGGCCGGAGAAGATGATGACGGCAATGCCGGCGGTGAAGCCGACGGTGACCGGATAGGGAATGAATTTGATGTAGGTGCCGAGGCGGAGGTACCCGATCGCAAGCAGGAAGACGCCCGCCATCATCGTCGCCAGCAGCAGGCCGTCGACGCCAACCCGCGCAACCGTTGCCGCCACCAGCACGATGAAGGCGCCGGCCGGGCCGCCGATCTGGAAGCGGCTGCCGCCCAAGGCCGAGATGATGAAGCCGCCGACGATGGAGGTGTAGAGGCCGCGTTCCGGCGTCACGCCCGACGCGATCGCGATTGCCATCGACAGCGGCAGCGCGACGATGGCTACGGTCAGGCCGGACATGAAGTCCGCCTTGAATTGCGGCAGGTGGTAACCCTCCCGCCAGACTGTCACCAGCTTCGGCGTGAACAGTTCGGAAAATGTCGGCTTGACCGGCTGGTGGGCCGCCTGGTGGGCCGGTTGATGCACTGTCTGACGCGCTTGATCCATGGACTGCCTTCCGCACCTGCAAAGGCGGCGGGATCGTCGGCAGGACTGTCGGCGGTCGCCGTCGCGACTTATGCCGGCTCAGCCCTGGGATCCGGCGACACGGCGGGCTTGAGGCGCACGCCCCTGCCGCCTCGCTCGCTGGCCTGGTTCTCGCCGATCAGTTCCACCCCTGCCTCGTCGAGAGCCTGGATGACCTTCATCAGCGTATCGACCACGCCCCGGACCACGCCATCGCTCGCTTCCATGCGCTGGATGGTTGGAAGCGAAACGCCGGCGCGCTCGGCGAGCGTCTTCTGGTCGATGCCGGCCAAGGCCCTTGCGGCACGCATCTGCGCGGCAGTGATCATCGGCCGGAACCCATGTCTGAGTCTGCTGATATAACGTATAATACCTTCATTGTGATGTTTCAAGCATCATTATAAGGGTTTCAGACGTAAGCGTCTTCGCCAGATTGTCCATTTTTCTTCGATACTTCCCAAGGATTTCAAGCTAGGGTGCTGCCCATCCGGGGCAGGGGTAACGCGGTTGAACGTTTTCAAGACCTGGATGACATCGGCAGGCTTGCTGTCGATGGTTTTGGCGCTGGCGGGCTGTGGCGGGCATCTCATCAACAGATTGATCTGACGGCGGGGTCAGGCGTCGTCGCTCACCGCCTGGCGCCGTTGCAGAAGCCGCGCCACCAACCAGCATAGCATCGCCCAGGCGAAACCGGCACACCAGCCCGCCAGCACATCGGACGGCCAGTGGACGCCGAGATAGATGCGGCTGACGCCGACCAGCACCGTCGTGAGCACCGCCAGGAACAAGACGTAGACCTTGGTCGTCCGGCCCGGCAGGAAGCGCGCCGCCAGCGAACCGAGCGTGAGATAGGTCACCGCCGACAGCATGGCATGGCCGCTCGGGAAGGAAAGCGAGGTCGCGTTGACCAGATGCGAAACCAGTTCCGGGCGCGGCCGGTCGACGCCGACTTTCAGCAGGCTCGACAGCACCTCGCCACCAGCCACGGCGACGAGGATGAGAAGCGCGGTCCCACGCCTGCGGATCAAGAGCAGATAGATGATCGTCGCCGTGGTGACCAGCGCCAGCACGCTGGTACTGCCAAGGCTGGTGATGTCGCGCATCGCCCCTTCCAGCCATGATGGGCCGATGGGAACGCCGGGCAGGCCCGGCTGGCGGAAGGCGAGAAGTATCTCGGTGTCGAAACCATGCGGGGCGGTGGCGCGTGCTACCTCCATGAGTTCCACGAAGCCCCACAGCCCGCCGGCGATGACCAGGCCGGCGAGCAGCACCGGGAATTCGATCCGGTTGAACAGAGTGCCTGCGTTGTCTTTCATCGGGCCGGTACCTCGGTCGTCATATCATCGCCCTTGCAGATAGGGCCCGAGCGTGATCAGCGCCACGGCGGCGATCGCCAGTGCGATGCCGGCCGCCTGCAGCGCGTTGACGCGCTCGCCGAAGAACACCAGCGCCACCACGTTGACCGAGACCAGCTGGATCACCGCCGAGAGGCTGAACGACACCGACATGCCGAACTCGCGGATCAGCCGCAGCATGATCAAATTGCCCAGCGAATAGAGCGCCAGCGTCAGCAGGATCTTGCCCAGGCTCGGCGCCAGGCCCCATTGCTTGGCGGCGGTCGCTGCCAGCAGGAAGATCACCGTCGAAAAGCCAAGCTGCAGCAATCCCGAAAAACTCAATGTCTCGTCCCCCTCGAAGCGGCTTTCGCCTGATATCGCGGACCTTGTTTCCGAAGCGCGCCGAGACGTCAAGCAACGTCGCTCCAAGGAGGGTCTTGGCAAGGGCGAGACTGAAGCTCAATGTGCTGGAATCGCCCGGCATGTCGATAGAAGGGCGGTCAGGGGTCCATGATTCGTATTCTTCAGAACTTGACGCGGCGCTGGAGCGAGCTTTCCCTTGCCCTGCAATTCGTCGTTGCCGGCGGCTTTGGGCTCCTTGTCGTCATGTTGGTCGTAGGGACTTGGGTGACGACGCAGATCCGGGACGGCGTCACCCGCAATTCGGCCGCCACGACGGCGCTTTATGTCGACAGCGTGATTGCGCCGCTGCTGCCCGACCTGCGCAAGAACGAGGAGCTCAGCGAATCCGTCAAACAGGCGCTCGACGAGACGCTCGGCCAGGGCGCGCTCGGCAAACGCCTGGCATCGTTCAGGCTCTGGCGCCGCGACGGCACGGTGCTCTACGCGAAGGACACGGAATTGATCGGCCGCCGCTTCGACCTGAACAAAAATCTGCGTTCCGCCTTCCAGGGCAGTGTCGTTGCCCAATTCGATACGTTCGACGAAAACGAAGACAAGGTGCGGGGCTCGGGCGTGCCGTTGCTCGAGATTTACAATCCGGTGCGCGAACCCTGGTCCGGCGACGTGGTCGCCGTCACCGAATTCTATGAGGTCGCGACCGATTTCAAAGCCACGCTGGCTTCCGCCCTGCGGTCGAGCTGGCTGGTCGTGGCCGGCGCCACCTTGACCGCATTCCTGCTTCTGTCGGGCATCGTCCTGCGCGCCAGCCGCACCATCGATGACCAGCGCGGGGCGCTGCGCCGGCAGGTGTCGGAGCTGCAAGGCCTGGTGACGCAGAACAGCGCCTTGCGGCAACGCGTGCAGCGGGCGTCGCGGCGCGCCACCGCACTCAACGAAAGATACCTGCGGCGGATCGGCGCCGACCTGCATGACGGCCCTGCCCAGCTCGTGGCCCTGGCGGCGCTGCGCATGGACAGTCCTGTGTTTACCGGCGACGGCCATGGCAGCGAAGGTCGCTCGACCGAGGTCGCCATGATCCGCAAGACGCTGGAGGACGCGATGCGCGAGATACGCGGCATCTGCAACGGCCTGGTGCTGCCGCAGATAGAAACGGCGGCGGCGGCGGATGTGTTGCGGCTGGCCATCGAGGAACATGAGCACCGTACCGGCACGTCGGTGAAGCTGACGCTGCCCGGACATTTGCCCGAGCCCGGCGCTTCTGAGAAGATCAGCATCTATCGCTTCGTGCAGGAGGGGCTGAACAATGCCTACCGCCACGGGCGGGGCAAGGATCAGGCGGTGCGTGCAGGAATGAAAGATGGCAGGCTTTTCGTTGAAGTGTCGGATGGCGGGCCGGGCTTCGATCCGGCGCGGGCCGAGGGGTTGGGGTTGGCCGGCCTCAGGGAGCGGGTCGAAAGCATTGGCGGACGGTTCGAAACCCTGAGCGGGCCGAAAGGCACGAAGCTGGTGATCCGTCTTTCGGTTGAGGAGCAAGCATGATGGGCGCAATCCGCATCGCCATTGTCGACGACCATCCGCTGTTCCGCGAAGGCGTGACGCGCAGCCTGTCGGAGATCGGAGGCTTCGAGATGGCCGGGGAAGGTGCGACCGCGCAGGACGCGGAACGCATCGCCTCGACCGTGCAGCCCGATATATTGCTGCTCGACATTTCGATGCCAGGCGGCGGCCTGGCCGCGGTTGTAAGCATCCTTGCCGACCATCCCGCTCAGAAGATCGTCCTGTTGACTGTTTCAGAGGCCAATGCCGATGTGACCAAGGCCCTGAACGCAGGGGTGCGCGGCTATGTCCTCAAAGGCGTCGGGTCGCGCTCGCTCGCCGATATCCTGCGCAACGTGGCGGCTGGCGAAAGCTATCTTTCGCCGATGCTGTCGGCCCGGCTGCTTTCCGATGTGCAGTCCCTGCAGCCTGCCAACGGCGTGGCGGACCGGCTGCGGCAACTCACCGGCCGGCAGACCGAAATCCTGCGGCTGGTGGCGGAGGGGCTGAGCAACAAGGAAGTCGCCTTGCGCCTGGAGCTGCAGGAGAAGACCGTCAAGCACCACATGACGGGGGTGCTGTCGAAACTCAACGTGCGAAACCGCACTGAAGCAGCCCTCATGATGCGCGAGTTTCGCGACCGCGAGCGGGACTTCTCATAGGGCGGTTCAGAGTTTGATCGCCGAGTCGCTCCAGCTCTTGTTTTTACGCATTCCGCCAGGAAAAGCGCTACGCCACGCAAAAGGAGGTCACCTCCGCCGGGGGGCGGCGGAGGTGACGTGTGAAACCGGTCGTTGCCTGTTGACCAGCTTCACAAGGGCGAAATTCACAGGCCCGAAATTCACAGGCCCTCGAGACGGCTGACATCGGCCGGTGTGGCCCGACGGTCGATGATCGTGCGGCCGAGCGCATCCTTCATCCTGAAACGGCCGTTCTCGATGGTTTCCGTCATGCCGTCGGGGTGCTGAACTGAAATCTTGCTGCCGTCCACGTCGACCTTGTCGCCGGTCGTGGCGTTGACATGGCTGGAGTTGTTGTCGCCCTGCCCCTTGCCTTTTCCGTTGTTGCCGCCGCCGCTATTCCCGTTACTGTTCCCACTATTCCCACTGCCGCCACTGTTGCCGCCGCTGCCGCCGTTACCACCGCCGTTGCCGTTGCCGTTGCCGCCATTACCGCCGTTGCCGCCGCTGCCGGCATGTGCGGTCGCGGCATCGATTCCAGGCACGAAGCCATGGAAGGCAACTCCATAGGGGGCGACGGTCAGGGCCAGAAGGGCCGCCGATCCGAGAACCAGACGGCAACAACGGGCCGTGATCGATCCGTGCATACTGATCTCCGTCGATTGAGCCGGCGCGCCCACCCCAACGTTGCAGTGCAACCAACATCGCCGAAAGACGTGGTGACCGGAAGCGACCTCCGACCGTTGCGTTTCTCTCCCAGGACCTTTGCAGGCGCAAGGTTGGACCAAAGTCCCAGACCCGGCATGAAAAACGGTATCGTGAGGGAGCGGCAGTGCCGATATCCTGTCACGAAAATGTGATCAGCCGACTGTAAGGCGTCGAACAGGCAACAAGCTCCAGCCAATCCAAGCCAGAGGCTCCCATGACCGAACATCGCACCCCCGACGCCCGATTCCGCACCAGCCTGCTCGAGGAAAACGAAGGCCCGGCCAACAATCCCAGCGAAAACCGCACGATGGGCGAGATCATCGCCGCACGTTTTTCGCGCCGTGGCTTCCTCAAAGGTTCGCTTGCCGTCTCGGCGATCGCCGCCACTGTCAGCCCGCTGGCCATGATCGCCGCCGACGATGCCCGCGCCGCGGACGGCTCCGCCTTCAAATTCGACGAGCTGGAGGCCGGCATCGACGGCAAGCATCATGTCGCGCCGGGCTACGACGCCGACGTGTTGTTGCGCTGGGGCGATCCGCTGTTTGCCGATTCGCCGGAATTCGACCCGACCAGGCAGTCGGCGCAAGCCCAGGCAAGGCAGTTCGGCTACAACAACGACTATGTCGGCTATATCCCGATCGACGGTTCGGCCGAACACGGCCTGCTGGTCGTCAACCACGAATACACCAACCCGCATCTGATGTTCCCGGGCCTCGTCAAGATCGTCGAGAAGGACGGCAAGAAGTCGGCCGAGGTGGCGCCGCTCTCGAAGGAGCAGGTCGATGTCGAGATGGCCGCCCATGGCGGCACCATCGTCGAGATCCGCAAGGACGGCGGCAAGTGGCAGGTGGTGCGCGACGGCAAGCTCAACCGCCGCATCACCTCCAGCACCGAGATGGCGCTGTCCGGCCCGGTCGCCGGCCATGACCGCGTCAAGACCAATGCCGATCCGTCGGGAACGAAGGTCTTCGGCACGATCAACAACTGCGCCGGCGGCGTCACGCCCTGGGGCACCTATGTGATGGCCGAGGAGAACATTCATGGCTATTTTTCCGGCGAGCTGCCGGAAGGCCACAAGGAAGCCGCCAACTACAAGCGCCTCGGCATCCCGGAAGGCGCCTATGAATGGGGCGCGCATTACGACCGCTTCAATCTCGCCAAGGAACCGAACGAGCCCAACCGCTTCGGCTGGATCGTCGAGGTCGACGTCAACGACCCTAATTCGGTGCCGCGCAAGCGCACCGCCATGGGTCGCTTCAAGCATGAGGGCGCCGAATCGATCGTCGCCAAGGACGGCCGCGTCGTCTTCTATCTCGGTGACGACGAGCGCTTCGACTATGTCTACAAATTCGTCACCAAGGGCATGTTCAACGCCGGCGACCGCGCGGCCAACAAGGACCTGCTCGACGACGGCACGCTGCATGTCGCCAAATTCGCCGAGGACGGCTCGGTCGAATGGATGCCGATCGTGTTCGGCCAGGGTCCGCTGACGGCGGAAAACGGTTTTGCCGGCCAGGCCGACGTGCTGATCGAGACGCGCCGCGCCGCCGACCTGCTTGGCGCCACCAAGATGGACCGGCCCGAGGACATCCAGCCCAATGCCGGCAACGGCAAGGTCTATGTCATGCTGACCAACAATTCCAAGCGCAAGGCCGATCAGGTCGACGCCGCCAACCCGCGCGCCGGGAATGCCTTCGGCCATATCATCGAGATCGTCGAGGACGGCGGCGATTTCGCCGCCACCAAGGGCAAGTGGGAAGTGCTGCTGAAATGCGGCGACCCGTCCGTGGCCGATGTCGGCGCCACCTTCTCCACCGCGACGACGGCCAATGGCTGGTTCGGCATGCCCGACAATTGCGCGGTCGATTCGGCCGGGCGCCTGTGGGTCGCCACCGACGGCCAAGGCCCCAAGGCCACCGGCCGCACCGACGGCCTGTGGGCGGTGGACACGGAAGGACCGGCGCGGGCGACCTCGAAACTGTTCTTCCGGGTGCCGATCGGCGCCGAGATGTGCGGCCCGCTGTTCGCGCCGGACGATCGGACCGCCTTCGTCGCCGTCCAGCATCCGGGCGACGGTGGCGAGGACTGGGAAGCGTTTGGCCGGCCCTCCTATTACGAGGACCCGTCGACCCGCTGGCCCGACTTCAAGCCCGACATGCCGGTGCGGCCGGCGGTCGTGGCGATCACCAAACAGGGCGGCGGCAAGATCGCCGTCTGACGTCGGGCGAGACAAAGCGGGAGGGGCTTCGGGGATCCGAGGCCCCTCTTTTTATGTGCGGTATTGTATTCAAGCCTCGGGAAAGATTGGCGCGTGAATTGGCTCTCACCCTCGCTTGCCCTCAACAATGCCGGCAAGGCCGACGAGGAGATGCCGACCGAGGCTGTCGGTTCCGACTACTGGAGCCGAAATCAGCGTGAGGTGCCCGGATGGCCGGGACCGGCGATCCGCCCAGCTATCGCCCTGGCCAAAATGGCGGCATTGGCGAAGCAGCCGCGGATGCTCGGCCGCATGCCGGTGAACCACAGGCCGGGCAGTTTCGGATCGGCCTGGCCGCCGTTGAAGAGCGGAACGCCCTTCTCGTCGAGGACGCCGAGATCGCCGACCATGCGCTCCAGCCCGGTGCGGTAGCCCGTCGCGGCAATGACGATGTCGGGAGCGATCAGGCTGCCATTGGCCAGGATGACGCCATCGCGGGTGAACTCCCGTATCCCCGGCACCACCACGATCCTGCCCGATTTGATGGCATCGACGGCGCCATCGGCGGCGGCGATCGCGGTATAGTCCGAGGTCAGGCGGCTGGCGCCGCCGGCGGGCGCGGGCGGCAAGCCGAATTTGGTGAGATCGCCGAAAACCAGGCGCTGCGTCACCGCCATGACCGCATCGGCGACGCGCAGCGGCAGGCGCGCCATGAGCGGCGAGAGGCGGTGCACGGCGATCTTGCCGACGCGCTTGGGCAAAAGAGCGGGGCCGTTGCGGGCCGACAGCCAGACAGCGGCGGTATCGATGCCCGCCAGATGATTGAGGGCGTCGAAGCCCGAATTGCCGGCGCCGACAACCAGCACCTTCTTGCCCGCATAGGCCTGGGCGTCGCCGAAATCCGCCGAATGGATGATCCGGCCCGCGAACGCCTGCATGCCCTTCCATTGCGGCGTGAAGGGTTCCCTGTCGCGGCCGGTGGCGACAACGACATGACGCGCCAGGCGCAAGCCGGCGCTGGTGCGCACGATCCAATGGTCGCCCCCGGACGTGATGGCCTCGACGGAGACGCCAAACTCCACCGGCAAACGGTTCGCCTCATGGAAATCGCTCATATGGCGGATGACGACATCCCGGTGCGGAAAGGCGGGGGTACCCTTGGGATAGGCAAGGCCGGGCAGCGCCGAGAGATCGCGGTGGGTGTTGAGGTGCAGCTGTTCGTGGCGCCGGCGCCAGGGCTCGGCCAGCCGGCTTTCCTTCTCCAGGATCGCCGTCGCCACGCCCGCCTTCATCAAGGCGTGCGCGACAACCAGCCCGGCGGCGCCGGCGCCAATGACGATCGCCGGCTCGACCGCCACCACCTGCTCCATCATCGTCTGGGGTGTCGTTTCAGCCATTCACTCTCGAATCCCATTCGCCCTTGCGGCAACCCCGAAGGCTCGCAGGTCGCTGTAACCGTTTGATCGCGCCGAACGGCAAATCGATGCCGATCTTCGATGACCCCGCGCCGAGGCGCGGTCTCGCTTCCGGAGCATTCCGCCGCCCGGGTGGAAACAGGGCGCGGCATCGCGGCCAAAACAACGACATTGAGCGGATTACCCGCTTCTGTCCGAATACATCCACCCTATATGGCATATCGGCGGCATCGGCGATAATCAGGTCGCGGCAAAGTGATTGATTCGAGGTCCCGGGGGCTGGGGGATCTCGTCACGGACGCGGGCATTCGAAACCGACAGCCGATTTCGGCTGCCCGCGAAAAATCAAGGCGCCGTGGCGCGTCTTGCGTGTCGGCGGACACGTCGCGCCACAAACGGCACGCGGAATCTCGACCATGCCCTCCTTGCGGATCTATTTCGACAACATCCTCGAGGGTGCCTCGCCCAAGGTCGAGCGCCGGGCGCTGACGCATGTCGAACGGCTGGCGCTGGTGCGCCGCCATGGCGACTTCTCGCTCGCCTATTCCACCGCCGTGCAGCCCAAGCTTTCCTATTTTGGCGACGCCGACGGCTACATCGCCTTCGGCACCAAGATGAAGCATCATTTCGCGCTCGGCGATCCGGTGGCGGCGCCGGCGCAGCGGCCCGATTATATCAGACGCTTCGTCGAGAGTGCCGGCGGCCCATGGTTCGTGCAGATCGGCGAACAGACCGCCCAGGTCCTTGCCGGCCTCGGCTACAAGGTCAACCGGCTGGGCATCGATACCTGCCTGCCGCTGCCCGAGCATGATTTTTCCGGCAAGCGCAACGAGACGGTGCGTTATTCCGAGCGCTGGCTGCTGAAGAAAGGCTTTTCGTTCGAGGAGGACAAGCGCACGATCCACCTCGACGAGATCTCCCGGCTCTCCCAAAACTGGCGCGGCGACCGCATCGTCAAGCGATGGGAGATGGGTTTCCTCAACCGTCCGTTTTACGATCAGCTCGGCACGGACATGCGCCGTTTCGTACTGCACGGTCCCGATGGCGGCCTGGTCGCGCTGCTCGATTTCGATCCGATGTTCGCCGACGGCAAGGTGATCGGCTACACCACCGCCTTCAAGCGCAAGCATATCGATGCCTCGCCGCATGCCGAGATCGGCCTGACCAAATTCGCCGTCGACCGCTTTCGCGAGGAAGGCGCTTCGGTGGTGACGCTCGGCCTGTCGCCGCTCGTCGATGTCGGCCCGAGCGGATTTGCCGAAAGCGACTTCTGGCGCAACACCTTCCAGCGCGCCTACGACTCGCCCTGGGTCAACCGCCGCAGGTTCAACCTGCAGGGCCAGGCGGCGTTCAAGCGCCGCTTCCACGGCGTCGAGGAGCCGGTCTACATCGCCTTTCGCGAGGGGACCTACATCGAGATGCTGGGATTGCTGCGGCTGGTCAAGGCGATTTGAGATCCGGCGATATTCGGGTGAGGCCGGCCTGACCTGAATTTCAGCAAATGTCGGCTGCGGCTCAGATCGCCTTCACCCGATCAGTTGCGCAGCCGGTAGCCGGTCCGGAAGATCCAGGCGACGATCGCGATGCAGACCGCCAGAAATACCAGCGTCATGCCTAGGCTGATGCCGACCGAGACGTCGGCCTTGCCGTAGAAACTCCAGCGGAATCCGCTGATCAGGTAGACCACCGGGTTGAACAGCGTGATCGTCTTCCAGATGCCGGGCAGCATATGGATCGAATAGAAGCTGCCGCCGAGGAAGGTCAGCGGGGTGACGATCAGCAGCGGCACCAGCTGCAGCTGCTCGAAGCTTTTCGCCCAGATGCCGATGATGAAGCCGAACAGGCTGAAGGTCACCGCCGTCAGGATCAGGAAGGCGAGCATCCAGAACGGATGCTCGATGTGCAGCGGCACGAACAGCGAGGCGGTCGCCAGGATGATCAGGCCGAGGATGATCGACTTGGTGGCCGCACCCCCGACATAGGCGATGACGATCTCCAGATAGGAGACCGGCGCCGACAGGAGCTCGTAGATCGAGCCGACGAATTTCGGGAAGTAGATGGCGAAGGAGGCGTTGGAGATCGACTGCGTCAACAGCGACAGCATGATCAGTCCCGGCACGATGAAGGCGCCGTAGCTGATGCCGTCGATCTCGGCGATGCGCGAGCCGATGGCCGACCCGAAGACGACGAAATAGAGCGATGTCGAGATGACCGGCGAGATGATGCTCTGCAGCACGGTGCGGAACGCACGCGCCATCTCGACCCGATAGATCGCCCACACTGCACGTAGATTCATGGCTGCGCGCGGATTCATGGCTCTTGCCTCAGAAGATTGACGAAGATCTCTTCGAGCGAGCTGTTCTTGGTGTCGAGATCGCGGAACTGGATGCCGGCCGCCTCGAGATCGCGGATCAGCGAGGCGACGCCCGGCCGGTCGCTCTGGTTGTCATAGGTGTAGGTGAGCTGGTTGCCGTCCGGCGACAGTTCGAGCGCGTAGTTCGAGAGCCCGTCGGGCACGCCGCCGAGCGGGGCGCGCAGCTCCAGCGACATCTGCTTGCGGCCGAGCTTGCGCATCAGTTCGGCCTTGCCTTCGACCAGGATGATCTCGCCGCGATTGATGACGCCGACGCGGTCGGCCATGGCCTCGGCCTCCTCGATGTAGTGCGTGGTGAGGATGATGGTGACGCCATCCTCGCGCAGCCGGCGCACCATCGCCCACATATCCTGACGCAGTTCGACATCGACGCCGGCGGTCGGCTCGTCGAGGAACAGGACGCGCGGCTCATGCGACAGCGCCTTGGCGATCATCAGCCGCCGCTTCATGCCGCCCGACAGCGTGATCGCCTTGGAGTCCTTCTTGTCCCACAGCGACAGATCGCGCAGCACCTTCTCGACAAAGGCCGGATTGGCCGGCCTGCCGAACAGGCCGCGGCTGTAGTTGACGGTTGCCCACACGCTCTCGAAGGCATCGATGGTGAGTTCCTGCGGCACCAGCCCGATCAGGCTGCGCGCGGCACGATAGTCCTTGTTGATGTCGTGGCCGTCGACGGTGACGGTGCCCGACGAGCGGTTGACGATGCCGCAGACGATCGAGATCAGCGTCGTCTTGCCAGCGCCGTTGGGACCGAGCAGGGCGAAGATCTCGCCGCGCTCTATGTCGAGACTGACTTCCTTGAGCGCGGTGAAGCCGGTGGCGTAGGTCTTGGAGACCCCGGAAATGGACAGAATGGACGGCATGGTTGAAAACGGCTGCCTGAAAGAGGTGACTTGATATAGGCCTGTTGTCGCCCAGTGCAACCGCAAGTCAATGCCCTGCTGCCAGTTCTGGACATCGAAGCCCGGGGCTGGCCGGAAATGCGTCGCTTGCAACCGGCAAAATTGTCCTGTGGCGTTCAGCCTCGCGGCGGGACGCCGCTTTGACCTGATCTCGCTTCGGGCCTATCCTTCGCCAATATTGGAGCAATTCCAGGAAAAGTGTGAAGCGGTTTTCCCGGGAAAAGCGCATAACGCTTTCCCTAGGGAATTGCGTCGAAATAATAAGCAGCCGGAGCCCGCCATGGACCCGCTTATTCTCTCGCGCATGCAGTTCGGCGCGAATATCTCGTTTCATATCCTGTTTCCGACGATCACCATTGCCCTTGGCTGGGTGCTGCTGTTCTTCAAGCTGCGCTACAATGCGACCAATGATTCCGCCTGGATGCGCGCCTATTTCACCTGGGTGAAGGTGTTCGCGCTGTCCTTCGCCATGGGCGTCGTGTCGGGCGTCACCATGAGCTTCCAGTTCGGCACCAACTGGCCGGGCTACATGCAGCATGTCGGCAACATCGCGGGGCCGCTGCTCGCCTACGAGATCCTCACCGCCTTCTTCCTTGAGGCGGCGTTCCTCGGCATCATGCTGTTCGGCTTCCGCCGCGTCTCCAACCGCGTCCACACGCTGGCGACGGTGCTGGTCGCCGGCGGCACCACGCTGTCGGCGTTCTGGATCATCGCGCTCAATTCCTGGATGCAGACGCCGGCCGGCTTCGAGATGCGCGACGGCGTGGCACACGCCGTCGACTGGTGGGCCATCGTCTTCAACCCCTCCATGCCCTACCGGCTGGTGCACATGCTGCTCGCCTCGGGGCTCACCGTGTCGTTCCTGATCGCCGGCCTGTCGGCGCTGCGCTACCTCAAGGGCGACCGTTCGGAATCGATGTGGAAGGCGCTGCGCACCGGCGTCTTCACGGCCGCCATCCTGATCCTGATCCAGATCCTGGCCGGCGACCAGCATGGGCTGAACACGCTGGAACACCAGCCGCAGAAGATCGCCGCCATGGAGGCCAACTGGAACACCGGCCCCAACGTGCCGCTGGTGCTGTTCGCGCTGCCCGACGAGGCGGCCAAGGAAAACAGATTCGAGGTCACGATTCCGGACGGCGCCAGCGTTATCCTGCGGCACAGCGCCGACGGCGTGGTGCCGGGGCTGAACGATTTCCCGGGCAACCATCCGCCGGTCTTTCCACTCTTCTGGAGCTTCCGCATCATGGTCGGCACCGGGCTTTTGATGCTCGCCGTCTCGTGGTCGGCCGCCTTCTTCCTCAAGCGCCGGCATTCGCTGCCCAGGCCGCTCGCGCTGCTGATGGTGCCGATGGCACTGTCGGGCTGGCTGGCGACGCTGGCCGGCTGGTACACGACCGAGATCGGCCGCCAGCCCTGGCTGGTGACCGGCGTGTTGAAGACCGCCGACGCCGTCGGGCCGGTGGCCGGCAGCCATGTCGCGCTGACGCTCGTCATCTATCTCCTCCTCTACGTGCTTTTGCTGATCGCCTATCTCGGCGTGCTGGTGCACCTGGCGCTGAAGGCGGCCAAGGATGGCGACACCTCGCCGCTGCCGGGTGTTCTCAACGCAGCGCTGTCGCAGCCGGCCGCGGGGGAGTGAGCATGTTTTCATCGCAGGTTTGCGCTGCCCCTCACCTGCTTGCCGGCATCCTCTCCCCGTATAGGGACGGGGAGAGGGGCGCTGTCATCGATGGGTTCGCCAATGATCGGAGTTGCAAAAAGGGCGCCGGCGTTGCGGCCAGCCCGCTTCTCCCCGTCTCTATACGGGGAGAAGTGCCCGGCAGGGCGATGAGGGGCGGCGCAGACCTCGACAATTTGGTGATAGAAACCCCACGCGATCACATCGCGATCGGGCGGCGAGTGCGGAGAGATCCATGACCTACGACTGGCCGACCCTGCTCCCGCTCATCTTCGCCGGCCTGATGGGCCTCGCCATCCTGATCTATGTCATTCTCGACGGGTTCGACCTCGGCATCGGCATCCTGTTCGCCGCCGCCGAGGACACCGAGCAGGACACGATGATCGCGGCGATCGGCCCATTCTGGGACGCCAACGAGACCTGGCTGGTGCTGGCCGTCGGCCTGCTCCTGGTCGCCTTTCCGCTGGCGCATGGCGTCATCCTGACCGCGCTCTACATTCCGGTGTTCGTGCTGCTGGTCGGGCTGATCCTGCGCGGCGTCGCCTTCGATTTCCGCGCCAAGGTGCCGGCCGGCCGCAAGCACCGCTGGAACCGCATCTTCTTCCTCGGCTCGGTCATCGCCTCGCTGGCGCAGGGTTACATGCTGGGCGTCTATGTGCTCGGCCTCGATATCGGGCCGGGCGGCATGGCGTTCGGCGTGCTGGTGGCGTTCTGCCTGGCGGCGGCCTACGCCGCGATGGGCGCGGCCTGGGTGATCTACAAGACCGAGGGCGAGTTGCAGAAGAAGGCGGTGCTCTGGCTGCGCACGGCGCTGGTGCTGACCGCGCTCGGCATGGCCGCGGTGTCGCTGGCGACGCCCTTCGCCAGCCCGCGCATCTTCGCCAAATGGTTCGGCTGGCCGCAGATGCTCTATCTTTCGCCGCTGCCGATCCTGTCGGCGCTGCTGTTTCTCTGGCTGTGGCGGCAGACCTTCCATCTGCCGCGGCCCGACGACCGCCATGCGCTGACGCCGTTCCTGACGCTGGCCGCCATCTTCGCGCTCGGCTTTGCGGGGCTTGCCTGGTCGTTCTATCCCTTTGTGGTGCCCGATCGACTGACCATCTGGCAGGCGGCGTCGGCGACCGAAAGCCTGGCCATCATCCTGGCCGGCACCGTGGTGGTGCTGCCGATCATCATCTTCTATTCGTTCTATGCCTACCGCGTGTTCGGGGGGAAGGCGACGGATCTGACTTACGACTGAGGGTGGGATGACAGCGTCTTTCTCCCTGTCACTATACGGGGAGAAATGTCCGGCAGGACAATGAGGGGCAGCACGAACTTGCCAAGCAAAGCGAGTAGCCTCTACCTTTCGAACTGCCGGCGCCGCCCCTCATCCGCCTGCCGGCACCTTCTCCCCGTAAACGGGGAGAAGGCTCAATGCGGGCCATCTCAATTGCTCGCCGACAGCACCAGCACCGGCTTTTCGCTGTACAGCGACGGGAACAGCGCCTTCAAATTCGCCACCTTGGGCAGGTCGTTGTAGACGATGTAGGGGTAGGTCGGGTTCAGCGTCAGGAAATCCTGGTGGTAGTTCTCGGCCGGGTAGAAGGTCTTGCCGGTCTCCAGCGTGGTGACGATGGGCTCGGAAAACACCTTGGCCTTGTCGAGCTGGGCGATGTAGCTCTGCGCGATCTTCTTCTGTGCGTCGTTTTCGGCGAAGATCGTCGAGCGATACTGGGTGCCCGAGTCCGGGCCCTGGTAGTTGAGCTGGGTCGGGTTGTGGGCGACCGAGAAATAAACCTGCAGCAGCTGGCCATAGGTCACCTTGGACGGATCATAGGTGATCTCGACGGATTCGGCATGGCCGGTGCGGCCGGTGCCGACCGTCTCGTAGACGGCGTTCTCCTTTGACCCGCCGGTATAGCCGGACACCGCCTTGCTGACGCCCTTGACGTGCTGGAACACGCCCTGCACGCCCCAGAAGCAGCCGCCGGCGAAGATCGCCTTTTCGCTGCCTGGGGCCGCCTTTTCGTCGATCGCCGGCGGCGGGATCTTCACGGCATCCTCGGCGGAGATGGCGGGCGTGAGCCAGAAGGCGGCGCCCGCGACGGCAAGGGCGAGTGCGGCGAGCCCGCCCCGGACAAAGCCCGTCGGACGATTGTCGATATTGGTCATGGTTGCACTCCTCATGGGTTGCACAGGGATCAGTCTATTGGATCAGCTACCGTGGCGCGATGCGCGAGTTGCGGCGGAGGCTCACATTCGCGTGCTCCGGGACCTCACGCCTTTCCCGGGATTGCTCCGGCAACTGTCCCCGGCTGGACACGGAGCCCGCCAGGGACAGAAGGCCACGGACCAGTCTCAATTGGCCGTGGCATCCGTTGCCGGCTTCATCGCGTCGGTCGCCGGTTTCATCGCGTCCGCCGGCTTCATGGCATCGGCGGCGGGCTTCATGGAATTGGTGGCCATCGGATCGGCCGGCTTCATCGCATCGGTTGCCGGTTTCATGGCGTCCGCGGCCGGCGCCATGGCGTTGGCGGCGGGCTTCATCGCATTGGTGGCGTCGTCGGCGCGCGCGATGCCGCCGGCAAACAGCGCCGTCGAGCAGAGAGCAAGCGCGAGCGCCGGCAGCGTCAGGCGGGAGAAATTGGTCATGGTCGGTTTCCTTGTGGGGTTGGTGGCACGCCCTTTGGGCGGCCGGGCTCTTGCGCCGTCGCCCATGCGGCGGCGCAAATCTCTGCTCGGCAAGTCTTTGCCTGAACGTGATCTAGTT
The DNA here is from genome assembly GCF_006439515.1 of Mesorhizobium sp. B3-2-1. NCBI lineage: Bacteria > Pseudomonadati > Pseudomonadota > Alphaproteobacteria > Hyphomicrobiales > Phyllobacteriaceae > Mesorhizobium > Mesorhizobium sp. B3-2-1. The sequence continues at coordinate 30,591 of NZ_VFTI01000038.1, forward strand.
GGCGGCGGCGGCCAGGATCGGCCCGCCGCCGGGCGACTGCAGCAGCACGGCGGTGCTGAGGCCGCCCGAGGCTGCCGGCAGATCGAGCGTCTTGGCCTCGCCGCTCCAGCTGCCGAGTTTTGTCAGCGCGTGCACGACATTGGCGTGCGGCAAGGTGCGGCCGGTGTTTTCGCCGCGCGCCACCGGCACCTCGACGATACCCTTGGTGTAGCGCACCAGCCAGACATCGGCCTTGCCGCCCGGCGCCGAGCCGGCGCCGATCGCGACCTTGCCGCCCGCGAGCGACAGCGACGGGCCGCCGGTCTTGCCCGTGGCGGCGATCAGATGTTCGATCTGGCCCGGTGCGGCGCCGACGACATCGGCATGGCCGTTGACCACCACCTGCGGCGTGAACGGCCCGTCATGGCCGAGCGGCGGCTCGTAGGAAACCTGGCGCTGGGTGAATTCCTGCTTGCCGAACGTGTCCTTCCAGCCGAGATAGTCCCAGTAGGTGACATTGAACGACAGCGCCAGCACGCCGGGCCGGTCCTTCACCTTGATGAGGTTGGCATTGGCCGGCGGGCAGGACGAACAGCCCTGGCTGGTGAACAGCTCGACCACGGTGAGCGGCTGGGCGACGGCGCTGCCGAGCGAGGCGGCGAGCGCCATCCCGGCGAGGCCGGACAGTGCGAGGAACCTGCTTGATATGACTGGCGACATCGGCGTGCTCCGTGGGGACGGCGCCGCGATGCGCCCGTCATGTCCCCACTTCGCGGCCACCACGAGCTTCGTTACAACGCTCACCGGTTTGTGATCGGGGCGCCTGCGCTTTCTTCCCTTCTCCCCTTGTGGGAGAAGGTGGCCTCGCGAAGCGAGGTCGGATGAGGGGTGTTCCAGCTTGGCAAGGACGGCACTCTGTGGCGCACCCCTCAACCGTCTCGGCGCTACGCGCCGATCCACCTTCTCCCACAAGGGGAGAAGGAAAAATCGACGCTAACGCCAAGGCTGCAGACTCGTGTCCCTGATATAGGCGATGATCGTGTCGCAGACGGCGTTCATGTCTCTCAGGACGTCGTCATTCCAGAAGCGCAGGATGCGAAAGCCTCTCGCCTTCAGGTCGGCGTCACGGCTGCGGTCCGAATCCGAATCCGCGTGCTGGCTGCCATCTATCTCGATGATAAGGCTGGCTTCGATGCAGACGAAATCCGCGACGTATTTTCCAAACGGCATCTGGCGCCGGAATTTTATCCCGTCGAGCCTGCGGTCGCGCAACTCCTGCCAAAGCCTGCCTTCAGCCTCTGTCATTCTCTGCCGGAGCGAGCGGGCAAAATTGCGTTTGGCGGGGAGGACGGGTTGATGCGGCATGACGTCAGGTTAGTCGAACGCTGCGGTCCGTCTACAGCCCCTGTGGCAAAAGGCACGCATTTCCTTTTCCCTTGTGGGGCCCGAAGGGCGGGCGAGGCCCGTGACTCGCCCAGGGCGGTGGATCGGCGCGATAGCGCGGAGACGGTTGAGGGGTGTTCCAGCGGAGTGAGGCGTTGGTGTTCCCTGGAACACCCCTCATCCGACCTCGCTTCGCGAGGCCACCTTCTCCCACAAGGGGAGAAGGAAGAAGCGTCTACGTCACTGCGTCAGCGCGGTGTCCGAGGGCCGCTTGTTGAAGTCGCATTTGCCGGTGACGTTGTAGAAGAAGTCGGCGTTGGTGACAGGCGCCGGGACCGCGTTGCCGCCGTCTTCCCAGGCCTGATAGGCTGTCGCGCCGCAAGGCACGACGCCGAAGATGTCGACGGGCTGGCCGGTGGCGGTCTCGGTCAAGTTGGTCGCGCTCAACCCGCTATAGAGCCGGTTGGACGTGGCCGGGTCGTTCGAGATCAGCTTTTTCGGGTTGCCCGACGGCACATCCATCTGCAAATAGAGGCCGCCCATCGCGCTGACGTCGATCGACGCGCCGGCGCTGTTGGCCGGGTACATCGTGTCGACACAGTAATATTTCGTGCCGCTCGCATCGGTCTTGAGGGTCACGCCGCTTGGCGGATTGCTGCCGACGGTGCAGACCTGCTTCTGGACCAGCGTGGTGACGGTGTTGCCGGCTGAATCGGTGGTGAGGACGTTGACATTGGTGGTGCCATAGCCCTTCGGGTCCCTGGTGTTGCCATAGGTGTAGTCGATCGTCATCAGCGGTTTGGCCACCGCCGCGCCGAATTGCGTACCGTAGAGCGTCATCGTCTTGTTCCAGTAACCCGACACGCCGGTGACCTTGAACGTCGCCGCAACCAGTGCCGGCGGCTTGGTTACCGCCGCACCCACGGCGATCGGCACGGTGTTGATCCTGGCGATGCTCATGAAGACGGTCGGCATGGCGAAACTTGCCGTGGCCTGCGCGGTGGTGGCGGTGGCGGTGGTGCCAGCCACGAAGTTGGTCAGCGTCGCGGTGCCCTGTCCACCGTTGGCGATGAAGGAATTCTGCAGCATCGTCTGGCGCTGCGGCAGCGTCGACGTGGTATCCATGGTGGTGATCGCCAGGATGGCGGCATCCAGCGCCTGCTGCTGGTTGGACCTGGTCTCGACCGCGCTGGTATAGTCGACTGACATGCCGACAGCCACGATCAGCGGCATCAGCATCACCAGGAAGAGCGGCATCATCGACCCGCTGCGGGAACGGGCAAAGCCGCGCAAAACCCTGAACATTTCGAACCCCCCAACAGACATTAGCGACCGTGCATTTACCACACAGGCGGCAAACCAAGGTCTAATGCGATCGATCAAAATTTATGCATTTTTGGCCGGCGGGCCGATTTTCTCGGTTTTTTGGCTGATGTCACCGCTTTGTGAGCGGCAAGGCAGCCCTTGCGCCGCAAGCCTTGCCGCCGGTTGCCGCCCCTGCTAAAGCGCGCGGCATGAGCACGCCCCTCGACCACATCAGAAATTTTTCCATCGTCGCCCATATCGACCATGGCAAATCCACGCTTGCCGACCGCCTGATCCAGTCCACCGGCGGGCTGGAACTGCGCGACATGAAGGAGCAGGTGCTGGACTCGATGGACATCGAGCGCGAGCGCGGCATCACCATCAAGGCGCAGACGGTGCGGCTGAAATACCGCGCCAACAATGGCGAGGACTATATCCTCAACCTCATCGACACGCCCGGCCATGTCGACTTCGCCTATGAAGTCTCGCGCTCGCTCGCCGCCTGCGAGGGCTCGCTGCTGGTCGTCGACGCCTCCCAAGGCGTCGAAGCGCAGACGCTGGCCAATGTCTACCAGGCGATCGACAACAACCACGAGATCGTCGTGGTGCTGAACAAGGTCGACCTGCCGGCCGCCGAGCCCGAGCGCATTCGCGAGCAGGTCGAGGAGGTGATCGGCATCGACGCTTCGGGCGCCGTGCTGATCTCGGCCAAGACCGGCCTCGGCATTCCCGACGTGCTGGAAGCCATCGTCCACCAATTGCCGCCGCCGCGCGAGGGCGATGCGACGGCACCCCTGAAGGCGATGCTGGTCGACAGCTGGTACGACGCCTATCTCGGCGTCATCGTGCTGGTGCGCGTCATCGATGGCGTGCTCAAGAAGGGCCAGACCATCCGCATGATGGGTACCGGCGCCAAATACCTGGTCGAGCGCACCGGCGTGTTCACGCCCGCCCGCATCAATGTCGAGGAGCTCGGCCCCGGCGAGTTCGGCTTCTTCACCGGCTCGATCAAGGAAGTGGCCGACACACGCGTCGGCGACACCATCACCGAGGACAAGCGCCAGACGGCGCATGCGCTCCCCGGCTTCAAGCCGGCGCAGCCGGTGGTGTTCTGCGGCCTGTTCCCGGTCGACGCCGCCGATTTCGAGGATCTGCGCGCCGCCGTCGGCAAACTGCGCCTCAACGATGCTTCCTTCTCTTATGAGATGGAAACAAGTGCGGCGCTCGGCTTCGGCTATCGCTGCGGGTTCCTTGGGCTGTTGCATCTCGAAATCATCCAGGAGCGGCTGGAGCGCGAGTTCAACCTCGACCTGATCGCCACCGCGCCGAGCGTCGTCTACCGCCTGCTCCTCAATGACGGCTCGGTGAAGGAACTGCACAACCCGGCCGACATGCCCGACGTGGTGAAAATCTCCGCGATCGAGGAGCCCTGGATCCGCGCCACCATCCTGACCCCCGACGATTATCTCGGCGGCATATTGAAACTCTGCCAGGACCGGCGCGGCATCCAGGCCGACCTCTCCTATGTCGGCAAACGCGCCATGCTGACCTACGATCTGCCGCTCAACGAAGTCGTCTTCGATTTCTACGACCGGCTGAAGTCGATCTCGAAAGGCTATGCCTCGTTCGACTATCACCTGACCGACTACCGCGAGGGCGACCTGGTGAAGATGTCGATCCTGGTCAATGAGGAGCCGGTCGACGCGCTGTCGATGCTGGTGCACCGCACGGCGGCCGAAAAGCGCGGGCGGCAGATGTGCGAGAAGCTGAAGGAGCTGATCCCGCATCACCTCTTCAAGATCCCGATCCAGGCCGCGATCGGCGGCAAGGTCATCGCCCGCGAAACCATCTCGGCGCTGCGCAAGGACGTGACGGCGAAATGCTACGGCGGCGACGTGAGCCGCAAACGCAAGCTCTTGGACAAGCAGAAAGAGGGCAAGAAGCGGATGCGGCAATTTGGGAAGGTCGATATCCCGCAGGAGGCGTTTATCCAGGCGCTGAAGATGGGCGATTGAGAGGACGGTTGGCGCGCAGCGCGCCAAGTCATCGATCCGGTGGATCGATGGCAGGCTTCGAAAGCGGGGGAGTTGCCGGAGGCAGCGGGCCCCCCGCCAGCGCGGCGCTGAAGCTGCGCGGTGGAAGCTTAGCTGCATCGGGGTCCGCCCCCCCTTCCACGTTGGACGGATCTTCGGGCGATCTACGCTCTATTAACCAAACGCTTGCACTCGTCGCGGTTTAGCAAAACCCGGTGACGAACCGGGAGCGGTTTGATATATGGAATCGCGAATGGGGAAGGGGTTCAAGTCTCATTGGCCAAGCATTTTGGCCATCATTGCTTTTGCGCCCGGCGTATTCCGCTGGGTCGTTTCTATATTCGATTGGGGCGCGAGGCTTGACGTTATCATTGCCCATATTCACGAATTAGGCTGGGTTGGCAGTGTATTCGCTTTCTTCCTGGTCCCTCCCCCATGGTCCATATTCCCGGCATTTGTGATCGGTTTTCTTTTCTTGGCCCTGGAAGTCCGTAGGATAAAATCTTCTAACCCGGCACTACCTAACGCAGCAGCCATCACAATGCTGCCAAGCCCACCGCAGCCTATTGTCTCTACCGTTTCTGAAACTCGGCTCTTCGTCCCTGACAGCGTGGACCCAGACTTTTTAGCGGCTCTGCGCAACGATAGGACATCAATACAAAGCGAACCGCTGGTCCTCCCCTACATCGGAAAATGGATAAGGTTCACCGGGTCGGTGCGAAATGTATACGAGCCGACCGAATTCAGGCTCCTCGAAAAAACAACGAGGAGATCGATGGTCGTAGTCGAATACGGCGCTCGGCACAGAGAGACTAACACGCAAATCTTCATGCAATTCGGTGAAGCGTGGCTTGATCGCCTTCATATGTTGCAAAGGGGAAATTCAATAACCGTGGAAGGCCGATTAGACAGAATTCTGTCTCACGAAATCCACCTAGAGGATTGCAGCATCCTAGGCTAACGAGTTACCGAGCCTTGGGCTATCTACGGCGAGGTAAGGCGTCGTCTTTTGTGCGGAAGTCGCTCAAGGTCGCGCTCGACAGTCGGTGTTCCGCGACCTGTCTTCACCATCCCCGAATCTCGGGGTATCCTCTCTCCGGCTTGGGGAGACATCACATGCGCACCACTCTAGACACCGTCGCCGCTCTCGGCCTCGCCATCGGCGGCATCTTCGGGCTTGCCGGCACCTTCGTGACCAGCGATGCGCTGCGCGAAACGCTGTGGGCGATCGATGGCGTGGCGCTGGTCGTGGCGACGGCACTGCTGACGATGAAGTATCAGCGCCTCGGCAATGATTGCGTCGCCGCGGGGTTCCTGACCTTCCTTGCCGGCGAGAGCCTGCTTCTGGCCGGCAATGCGGCGGGCCTGCAGGCCAGCGTGCCTTCCTATGTCGGCGGCATCTCGCTCTGGGCGGCGGCGCTGATCATGGTCAGCGTACCGAATACGTTCGCGCCGTGGATGCGGTTGACCGCGCTCGTGGCCGCCGTGCTGTTCCTGGTGTCGGTTGGCATGGTGCTGTGGGGCGCGCCCTTGCTGCCGACCTCGGCGCCGCTGCCGGCGGCAGGCTATCCCTTCCTGGTGGCGACCTTCGCCGGCTGGATCTGGACGCTGCTGAGGCCGGCGCGGTGAGCGGGACCGGGCGCGGCGCTTCTTCCTTCTCCCCTTGTGGGAGAAGGTGGATCGGCGCGTAGCGCCGAGACGGATGAGGGGTGCGTACAGAGTGAGAGGGTGACGTGTTTCGCGCCGATTTGGTGCGGCTTTTGATGGTGCCGCCAAGCTGGAACACCCCTCATCCGTCTTGCCGCTTTGCGGCAATCCACCTTCTCCCACAAGGGGAGAAGGAAGAGCGCTCTTCACCGTCCGGTCTGCACGTGCGCATTGACATCGCGCGAATACCGGCGCCTTTGGACCTCGGCCATTGGGGGCTAAGGGGACTATCCATGAAAAAGACCTATGCAAGGCCGACGCTGAGCAAGCGCGAGAAGCTTTCGGCCGTGACGGCCGGAGTCTGTACAATATCGCACCCCTGCGATTAGCTTCCCTTCAAGGCCTGCCCAGCCGGGCGGACCTTCCCGCGCTGGCGCTGAACGGCGCCTTCTACAACCTGTCGTCGATCCGCGATGAAGTCTCACGCGAGGGTCGGTACGAATTCGTACCAATCGCCCGGCTCGGTTGATCGCGCGGCGCGGGGCCGGTACATAAATCGGGCGGCGGACCTTTATAAGGTCGCTAGTGGCCGGCGCGGGGCTCAGGCAATTGTCTCACCGGCATCGCGCCGGCCATCTTCCCAAATGATAAGAGTGTGGGCCAAAGGCGCTCCGCATCGCCCGCGGCTCCCGGTGCTGACTTTCGCCGGTTGGATCCAGACGCGGCTGAGGGCCGGGCGGTAGGTGGTACGTCGAGGTCAATCCCCGTCGGAGACAGGAAAATCAGCGTCGGCGCCGCCCCTCACCTGCCTGCCGGCATCCTCTCCCCGTAAACAGGGCGAGGGACGCTGTCATGGCGGCTTTCGCCAATCAATCGCCAGCGTTTGCGGAAAATACGCGGCGTTGCGGCCAGCTACTCTCGCCCCGTTTACGGGGAGTTGAGGAGCGGTCCGCATAGCGGACGAAAAGCCAACTGCTTGGCTTTTCGAGCGACGAACGCCGGCAGGACAGTGAGGGGCGGCGCGACGTCTAAGGTTGGCGCCGCGACCGCCTCAGCTTTCGATCCAGACCTTCTCGAAATGCTGCTCCAGCGCCTGGTGCTGTTCGCAGCCTTCGATCCCTTTGCGGTAGGTGCGGTAGACCGAGCGCCAGTAGGGCTGGATGATGATGCCGGAGTCGCGCAAATTCTGCTCGATCTTGGCCATGATCTCCTTGCGGGCCTTGGGGTCGGGCATGGCCAGCGCCTTGTCGAGCAGCTCGTCGAACTCCTTATTGGCGTAGGCGCTTTCGTTCCAGGCGGCGCCGGATTTGTACGCCAGCGCCAGCACCTGGACGCCGAGCGGGCGGCCGAGCCATTCGGTGCAGGAATAGGGGAACTTGCTCCAGTCGTTCCAGAAGGTGGCGGCGGGCAGCACGGTGCGCTTGATCTTGAGGCCGGCCTCGCGGATCTGCGCGGCGATGGCGTCGGCCGTGTTCTTCTGCCATTCGACGTCGACGGAGATCAGCTCGTATTCGTGGTCCGCCTTGCCGGATTCGGCGAGCAGCTTCTTCGCCTGATCCACGTCGCGTTTGGCCGGGCCGATATCGGCGTATTCGGGGTGCATGGGGCCGACATGGTGGTTGTCGGCGGGCTTGCCGCGGCCGTCGAGGCCGAGCTTCAGCACGGCCGAATTGTCGACGGCGAGCTGGGCGGCGCGGCGCACCTTGACGTCGTCATAGGGCGCGTTGCCGACATTGAAGCGGGCGACGATGGTCGAGCCGGTGGCGATCTCGGAATTTTCGAGCCCCATCTTCTCCGTCTGCGAGACGGCGTCGGAAGCGGTTTCGTGGTCGGTGTCGATCTCGCCGGATTCGAACGCCGACAGCATGGCATTGGGGTCGGAGCCGTAGTCGATCCACTGGATGCCATCGAGGTAGAACTCGCCCTTCCACCACGGCTTGTCCTTGCGCTTGACCTCGGCGCCGGTCTCGGCGTCCCATTTGACCAGCTCGCAGGGGCCGGTGGTGATCGCCAGCGCCTTCAGCGGGTCGCCGTCGCCGTCATAGGAGCGGTGCATGATCAGCGCGGGATAGTCGGCCATGCCGGCGATCAGCGAAATGTCGGGTTTCGGCAAATTGAGTTTAATCGTGAAGTCGTCGACCTTCTCGATGCCGCCATCGACCACCTTCTTGGTGTCGGCATTAACCAGCGCGCCCATGCGCGCGGCGACCGAGTTGCCGGCAACGCCGGCCTCGCACCAGCGGGTGAGGTTGTGGACGACATCGTCGGCGTTGAAGGCGTCGCCGTTCGACCAGGTGATGCCCTTGCGTACATGCAGCGTCAAGGTCCTGGCGTCGTCGCTCATCTCCCACTTTTCCAGCAGCCAGGGCTCGAACGAGAAATCGGTGTTCCAGCGCACCAGATATTCGTTGCAGTGGCGCGCGACATTGGACATCTCGACGCCGTCGAAGGTGCGCGGGTCCTTGAAACCCTTGACGTTCATGGCGACGCGCAAGGTCCCGCCCTTCTTCGGCTCGGCGGCGCGGGCCGGGGTCGCGGCGATGCCGCCCAGGGCAAAGGCGCCGGCGGCGCTGACGCCGAGCCCGGCCATCAGCGCCAGATATTCGCGGCGGCTGATGCCGCCCGTCCTGAAATCGTCGGCGACGGGTTTGGCGCGCGGGTGGAGCTTGCGGTCGGTCAGCATGAATTTCATCGTCGTTCCCTCTTTTGTTGGTAGATGCCGCCCAAAAGTGCCCAGCGGTTTCGGGACGGCATGCACGAAAACAGGCGCGCCAAGGCGGGGCGGCTGCATCAGCCGGGGCGCCATCGCCCTGAGAGGGAATGATAAAGCGGGGGGAGGCGGGAAAGTGTTCTGGAATCCGCAGGAGTTGTGCGCTGCTCCGCACGGGGGGATGAGCGGTGTGGTTCAGAATTGGCCGACCGCCGAGTTCCTTCACACCCCCCTCTGTCCTGCCGGACATCTCCCCCGCAAGGGGGGAGATTGGCAGCTTCGGCGCTCCGCCGACTTTGAGACGTTGGAGATTGGCGAAGGCAAAACACGACATCCGATCTCCCCCCTTGCGGGGGAGATGGCCGGCAGGCCAGAGGGGGGTGCTGTCCCGCCAGCGTTGCCGAGATGACAAAGGGGATGACGCCAACAAAAAACCCGGCACGAGGCCGGGTTCTTCAAGCGATCCCTGTCAGCCGAGATCAGCTCACCTTGGTCTGCGAGGCGGCCTGGTCTTCGGCGATCTTCTGCTGGAACATCTGCGCGAAATCGATCGGGTCGAGCATCAGCGGCGGGAAGCCGCCATTGCGGGTCGCCTCGGCGATGATCTGGCGGGCGAAGGGGAACAAAAGGCGCGGGCATTCGATGAACAGGATCGGCAGCATGTGCTCCTGCGGGAAGCCCGAAATGGCGAAGACGCCGCCATAGACCAGCTCGACGTTGAACAGCACTTCCTGGTCGAAGGAGGCCTTGGCGTTCAGCGTCAGGTTGACGTCGAACTGCTTTTCGGAGAGCGGGTTGGCATTGACGTTGACGTTGATGGCGATGCCGGGCGCCTTGTCGCGGCCGCGCAGCGAGTTCGGCGCGCCGGGGCTTTCGAAGGACAGGTCCTTGACGTACTGGGCCAGCACGTTGAGCGAGGGCTGCGTCGCGCCGCCGTTGCCGTTTCCGTTGGCGCCGACCGGCGCGTCGTCATTGCTGGCCATGAGCCTGTATCCTTTTGCCTGGGCAGCGTTGCTGACCGAATTGAAATCGGGCGTTCGCTACCATGGCCGACATGACAAGACAAGGTTTGCCGCCTTCGGGCTCGGGGGCATTTGCTTGCGTTGGAGAAGTCAATTGTCGAGGTCAGCGCTGCCCCTCACCTGCCTGCCGGCATCCTCTCCCCGTATAGTGACGGGGAGAGGGGTGCTGTCATCGGCGATTTCGCCAATCGTCGGCGTTGCGGGATTGAGCGCCAGCGCCGCAATCAGCCCTTTCTCCCCGTCACTATACGGGGAGAAATGCCCGGCAGGGCATTGAGGGGCGGCGCCGACGTCGGGAACGGGGCGGCACTCAGTCGTCCTTCAGACGCCGCCAGGGCGAATTGTGGTCCGGGCCGCGCTTCAGGTCGTCCTCGCGCGAATAGTCGCCGTCTTCGAGGTCGATGACCTTGTCTCGCTGCCGGCGGAAGCCGCTGGTGGAGAAATCGGTGGCGACGACGATGCGGCCCTTCAGCCTGTTCCAGGCAAGGTCGCGCAGCGGCGGCAGGAACAGCAGCAGCCCGATGATGTCGGTGATGAAACCGGGGATGATCAGCAGGATCGCCGCGACCACGATCATGGCGCCATGGGCGAGCTGGCGGCTGGGGTCGCGGCCGGCTGCCATCTCGGTGCGGATACGGGTCATGACGCCGAAACCCTGGTGGCGCAGCAAAAGCACGCCGGCGAAGCTCGAGGCCAGCACCAGGCCGACCGTCGCCAGCGCGCCGACCTCGCGGCCGACGACGACGAAACCGGCGATTTCCAGCAGCGGCAGCGCCAGGAGAAAGAAGGGAAGCAGCGAAATACGCAAGTCTTTACCGACCATTCGATTGGTTTTGTCCCGCCGGCCGCCAATCGCCGCTGGCATGGAGGCTGTTAGATAGGTATGCCTGCCTTTGATTTGAATGATTGCGCCTTGCGTTCTATATGCTTTGAATGTTGAACGCTATGCGACCGCGGCCTGTTGGCTGGACGGTCCGGCCTAGAGGCAGGGATTGATTGGCGGAAGATATGGGCTTCTTCGACTTCGGCACGATTTTCTTCCTGATCGCGGCGGTGGTGATCTTCTTCCAGCTGCGCAACGTGCTGGGCCGTCGGACCGGTAGCGAACGGCCACCCTTCGATCCCTACACGGCGGCGCGCACCGACAAGGACGCCACGCAGAAGCCCGAGAACGTGGTTTCGCTGCCGCGCAAGCGGGCGCCCGGCGAGCCGGCGCCGGCCGACGCCTATACGGCGATCGACGCCTTCGCCAAGCCCGACACAGATCTCAACAAAGGCCTGCGCGCGATCAAGGACAACGACCCGTCCTTCGATCCAAAGGGGTTCGTCGACGGCGCCAAGATGGCCTATGAGATGATCGTCATGGCCTATGCCGACGGCGACCGCAAAACGCTGAAGAACCTTTTGTCACGTGAAGTTTTCGACGGCTTCGTCGCCGCGATCGGCGAACGCGAGGCCAAGTCGGAAAAGATCCAGTCCTCCTTCGTCGGCATCGACAAGGCCGACATCGTCTCGGCCGAGATGAAGGGCGGCGAGGCGCATGTCACGCTGCGCATCATCAGCGAGCTGATCTCGGCGACGCGCGACAAGGCCGGTGCGGTCATCGACGGCGATCCCGAAACCGTGGCCGAGGTCAAGGATGTCTGGACCTTCGCCCGCGACACGCGCTCGCGCGATCCGAACTGGAAGCTCGTCGCCACCGAAGAAGAAGACTGAGCCCAGAACAGGCGGGCTCCGGTGTCGCTGTCGCCTCTCCTTGTTGAAAGATCCTTCGGCGACCTACCCGGTTGGGGCGACGACGACCATCTGCCGGCCTTCGCGGCCTTTGCCCGGTCCGCTTTCCATGCGCCGATAAAGCCTTATCGCAGCGGTGCGCTGGGCGTCGATTTCGGCGCCTTCGCCGAGGCCTATGCGCAAGCGCGCGGTCTTTCTGCCGTGACCGGAGCGCAGGCCCGCGCCTTCTTCGAGCGCCATTTCGTCCCCATGCTGGTCCGGCCGGAGACCGGCGCCGGGCTGGTCACCGGCTTCTACGAGCCGCAAGTCGAGGCTTCGCCGGTGCGGACCGAGCATTTTGCCGTGCCGCTGCTGTCGCGTCCGGCCGACCTCGTCGATGTCGACGACGCCAACCGGCCCGCCGGGATGGATCCCTACCACGCCTTCGCCCGCCGGACGCCGGACGGGCTGGCCGAGTATTTCGACCGTGGCGCGATCGAACGCGGCGCGCTCGCCGGGCAGGGGCTGGAGATTGCCTGGCTGGCCGACAAGGTCGATGCCTTCTTCATCCATGTGCAAGGCGCGGCGCGGCTCGCCATGACCGATGGCCGGCTTTGCCGCGTCACCTACGCCGCCAAATCCGGCCAGCGCTTTACCAGCCCCGGCAAGGTGTTGAGCGAGCTCGGCGAAATCCCGCTCGCCGAGGTGACGATGCAGTCGATCCGCGCCTGGTTCAAGGCGCATCCGGAGCGTATCGACGAGATCCTGTGGCAGAACCGCTCCTACATCTTCTTTCGCGAGGCCGCGGTGGATGACGCGGCGCTGGGGCCGATCGCGGCCGCCAAGGTGCCGCTGACGCCGGGCCGCTCGATGGCCGTCGATCGGCTGCTCCACACATTCGGCACGCCTTTCTACATCGACGCGCCGACGCTCACCGCCTTCGACAAAAGACCGTTCCGGCGGCTGATGATCGCGCAGGACACCGGCTCGGCCATCACCGGACCGGCGCGCGGCGATCTGTTCGCCGGCTCGGGCGACGCCGCCGGCGAGATCGCCGGCGTGGTGCGCAACGCGGCCGATTTCTACGCGCTGGTGCCACGCGCGCTGGCCGGGGGCGCATGATGAGCAAGCGCCCGGACAAGCTCAGCGAGGATGACCGGGTGCTGTGGAACCTGGTGGCGCGCACCGCCAAGCCGCTCAAGGGCCGCGCCGCCGTCGACATTCCAGACCTGGCCGTCGATGCCAGGCCGACGCCGGCCCAACCGGCTCAGCCCGCCGCCGGCCTGGCTGGCGCGGCAAAGCCGAAGGTCCAGCATGTCACGCACCGGCTCGACGAGCCGACGCTGGACAAGTTGCAAAAAGGCCGGCTGCCGATCGAGGGCCGCGTCGACCTGCACGGCATGACGCAGGACGAGGCCTATTCGCTGCTGTTCTCGTTCCTGCACCGGGCGCATGCCGGCGGCGTCCGCTATGTACTGGTCATCACCGGCAAGGGGTCGTCCTCGGGCGGCGACGGCGTCTTGCGGCGTGCCGTGCCCGCTTGGCTGTCGACGCCGGCGTTCCGGCCGCTGGTCTCCAGTCACGACCATGCCGCCCGCAACCATGGCGGCTCGGGCGCGCTCTACATCAGGCTGCGGCGGGCGCGCTCGTGAGGCGTAGAGCCGGGAGACCGGGCGCATGACCCCGTTCGGCGAGAAGCTGCGCGCGCTGAGGGCCGAGCGCGGCGTCAGCCAGAAGGATATGGCGGCGGCGATCGGTGTCAGCGCCGCTTATCTGTCGGCGCTCGAGCATGGCAGGCGCGGCGCACCGACCTGGACGCTGATCCAGAAGATCATCGGCTATTTCAACATCATCTGGGACGATGCCGAGGAGCTGGCGCGGCTGGCCGAGGCCTCGCACCCGCGCGTCAAGCTGGACACGTCGGGTCTTTCCCCCGCCGCCACCGAACTCGCCAATCTTCTGGCCGAAAACATCGAGAAGCTGGATGAGGCCGCGCTTGTGCGCATCACCGCCTCGATCCGCGCGGCATTGGGCCGGCGATCCTAGAAGACAGCGCCCGCCGGCGAGCAGCCAGCGGGCAGCCGTGGCGGGATCATTGCTTGCCGGCCGTGCTGCCGCCATTGTTTCCCCGGCCGCCATTGCCCTGATGGTCGCGGCCACCGTTGCCGCCGCCCAGGCAGTCCGACGCGCCAGCGCTGCAACAACGGCCGCTCCACAGGTCGTTGAGATTGGTGTTGGCGCAGCTTGGGATGGTCTGGCCGGCCAGAGCAGATCCGGTCAGGGCCGAAGCGGCGGCGGCGGCGAGAAGGGTATTTCGCAGAAAAGCAGTCATTTGAAGTCTCCATGATTTGGGTTTCTATCGTCCACGGCTGTGTGTCGCCGGGCGAACGGAAATGGTTCACGGAGGATGAAAGATTTGCGGGATAGCGATGCGAGACGCGCGATCGGCAACGTCGGCGCCGCCCCTCATCCGCCTGCCGGCACCTTCTCCCCGTGAACGGGGAGAAGGGAATTTCCCGCGCCGTCGCCGCTTGTCCTGCAACGTTGGCGATTGGCGAAAGCAACGACAACGGCGTCTTTCTCCCCGTCACTATACGGGGAGAAATGTCCGGCAGGACAATGAGGGGCAGCGCTGCCCTTTGCTAAAGATAAACGGACACTTTCATGGGCACGAAAGCTGCCGCGGTTCGAACCGCGGCGCTCTTTGCTACTGCACCGAGCCGACCAGGACCTGCTGGCCGCCGCGGATCGAGACCCAGCGGCCGGTGTTGTCGATCGCCTGGCGCTTGAGGAAGCGGTAACCGGTCTCGTCCCAGGGTTTGACCTTGTCGGTCAAATTGTCGAGCACAAAGTCGCCGCCGTCGGTGCGCACCGTCAGTACGGCGTGGCCCTCACCGTCGGGCTTGCGCACGACGGTTATCAAGAGATCGGCGAGCGAGATGCCCATGCGGGACAGCTGGCGCCGCTTCTCCAGCACGTAGTCCTCGCAGTCGCCGACGCCCTTGTCGGGATAGGCCCAGACCTCGTCCTTGCCGTATATGTCCATGTCGCTCATCGGCTTGACGGCGGCGTTGACACTGGCGGTGACGTCGACCAGCTTGCGCATCAACCCGTCGGTCAGGGTGGCCGGCGCCAGGTTGGCCGGGCGGATCGAGCATTCGCCCGGATGCTGCTTGCAGAAATCGTAGTGGCCGATCGGCTGCGAGGTGAGGCCCCCGGTCGCCATGGCGCCCGACGCCCAGGCCGGTGCCATCCAGCCTCCCGTTAATGCCAGCCCGGCTGCCGCGCATACGCGCAGCCTTCGCATGGTTGAGGAATTCATTGTCCCCGCTCACCCTGTTGTTAACGAAACGTTAAGGGCGATTTACACTCCGTGTCAATTAAAGACATCGAGTTGATTGGCGGCATGGTTACCCGCCGGGAGGGAAAGCGGCGCTCGTGCAACGGAATCGGACCCGCGGCCGGTTCCGTTTCCAAACTCCCTACCGCTTGGCGGTGCGGACCAGCTTCGGCTTCACCGCCACCCGGTTCTGGCGGCCATAGCTGGTGATGAAGTCGACGATGCGCGGCACGATCTCGGAGCGGAAGCGCGAACCGTTGAAGACGCCGTAATGGCCGACCGCCGGCTGCACGTAATGCGCCTTCCTGTCGGCGGGGATGTTGACGCACAGGTCCTGCGCCGCCCTGGTCTGGCCAAGGCCCGAAATGTCGTCGTTCTCGCCCTCGACCGTGAACAGGGCGACGTTGCGGATAACGGACGGATCGATCCTGGCGCCACGATGCGTCATCTCGCCCTTGGGCAGGGCATGGCGCACGAAGACCGTGTCGACGGTCTGCAGGTAGAATTCTGCCGTCAGGTCCATCACCGCCAGATACTCGTCATAGAAGTCGCGGTGCTTTTCGGCATTGTCGCCATCGTCCTTCACAAGGTGCATGAAGAATTCCTTGTGGGCGATGATGTGGCGGTCGAGGTTCATGCTCATGAAGCCCGACAGCTGCAGGAAGCCGGGATAGACCTCGCGGCCGAAGCCCGGCACCGGCCAGGGCGCGCGCATCACGACATTGTCGCGGAACCAGTCGATGCCCTTTTCCTCGGCGAGCAGATTGACGGCGGTAGGGTTGCGGCGGGTGTCGATCGGCCCGCCCATCAGGGTCATCGTCGAAGGGACGAAGGGGTCGCCCTTCGCCTCCATCAGCGCCACGGCCGCAAGCACCGGCACGGAAGGCTGGCACACGGCCATCACATGCGTGTCCGGACCCAGCGTGTGCAGCATGTCGATGATGTAGTCGATATAATCGTCGAGATCGAAGCTGCCGTCGGCCAGCGGCACCATGCGGGCGTCGACCCAGTCGGTAATGTGGACATCGGCATGGGGCAGCATCGCCTCGACCGTGCCGCGCAGCAGCGTGGCGTAATGGCCTGACATCGGCGCCACGATCAAAAGCTTCGGGTCGGCCTTGCGCCCGGCTGGAACGGCGCGCTCGAACCGGACGAGATTGCAGAACGGCTTCGACCAGACGGTCTTTTCGGTGACCGCGACGCTGTTCCAGTCGACCACCGTCTTGGCCAGGCCGAATTGCGGCTTGCCGTAGCGGCGCGTGGTGCGCTCGAACAGTTCGGCGCCCGCCGCGATCGATCGGCCCCAGTGCGTATGCGAAACCGGGTTGAGCGGATTGGAGTAGAGAAACCGGACCGCGTCGGCATAGAGCCGCGCCGGCTGCAAGGCAGCATGGTTCATTTCGTAGAGCTGGTAGAACATACGTTACCCCGCGCCCGAAGGGACGACGAGCAGCGCCGAGCCCTAGATGTCTCGCG
This sequence comes from Mesorhizobium sp. B3-2-1, assembly GCF_006439515.1. Classification (NCBI taxonomy): domain Bacteria; kingdom Pseudomonadati; phylum Pseudomonadota; class Alphaproteobacteria; order Hyphomicrobiales; family Phyllobacteriaceae; genus Mesorhizobium; species Mesorhizobium sp. B3-2-1. The sequence continues at coordinate 47,199 of NZ_VFTI01000038.1, forward strand.
GGGAGGTTAACAACTAATTGCTGCGATGCAATACGTCACGTGGCGTGACGAATGCTTCTTTTCGCCCAAAGCCTTGAAAATCGGCCCCGGACGGCACAGCCGGCTCAATGTGCGGTGCCGAAATGTGTAGGATATGTGTCAGGTCTCGGCGCCGGACACCTGGCCATGATCCCGGTAGCTTCGCGCTTTGCTCCGCTGATCCGCGGTCCGGGAGAGATCACAAGAGACGGTCAGGTCAAACGCGCGTCATGCAGACGGACGTCTGACCGGAGCCGATGAAGCCGAGCTGGCCTGCGGCGCCTTTCGACAGGTCGAGCACGCGGCCCTTGATGAAGGGACCACGATCGTTGATGCGCACGACGACGCTGCGGCCGTTGTTCTTGTTGGTGACCCGCAATTTGGTGCCGAACGGCAGCGTGCGGTGGGCGGCGGTCAGCGCCGAGGGGTTCATACGCTCGCCCGATGCGGTCCTCGAGTGCAGCGCGTACCAGGAAGCGCGGCCACACTGGCCGGCGGCGGCGGTTGCCGAAGTTGCGGAGGCGCCGACCATCAGGCCAGCAACGATCGTTACCGCGACAAGCGCGGTCTGTTTTGGGGTCTTCATACTTGGGGGATGGCTCCGTTTTTGACAGACCCCAGCCGTTAGGAGGAGAATAAGGCACGAAATGCGGCAGTGATCTGGCGGTTCCATGGCGAGATCACACGTTTGGAGTCAGCGGGTAACAGTCTGTCAGGGACTTTTTGGCGCTCCAGGACCGGTTTCTGATGATGTTTTGATCGGCACGAAGGACTTTTAAGACAAGATTATGCATTGATCTTCAAATAGAAGTCTGCACGATCTGGCCACTTCCTTCGGCTCTTTCATCACGGCGATAGCGCCGAAATCGATCGACTTGAAAAGCGGGATTCGACAATGAGACTGATCAAAAATCTGCTGGCCTTGATTGTGCTGGCCATCGGTGCGCTGTGGTCGCTGCAAGGCATCGGCGTGGTCGGCGGCAGTTTCATGACCGGCCAGTCGCAATGGCTCTATATCGGCCTCGCCGCCATGCTGGTCGGCCTGGCCGGGCTGGTGTGGGCGAACCGTTCGCGCGGGTAAGCCGCGCTTGGCCCCTTGTCGCGACGCACTTCCGGCGGCGATCTTGTATTTGGCGGACCTGTGTTCGCCCGAAAGCGACTTTCGCGATCGCACCATGTTCGCCTGAGTGCAGTCTGGTATTTATCGGGGGGGCGGCGCGTGGCCGAACAACTTCCGTTCTCAACTATAAGACGGCGGGACTTAAGTCTTGCGCACCGGTAGGCCTTGGTCCGAGGGGCCTTCAAACGTTCTGGACTTGTCCATTGGACGTTCCGTACTTTAGCCAATTGAGATATACACAGTTTGAAGCAGACCTATTTCAAAGGCGTTCTAATCCTCGGCCGTGTTGACGTGCATCTCGGTCGGCACAAAGAGCCATTCTGGTTCGGCGCATCGATCACTCGTTCTACCCCAAGTAGCGCCAGATCGTGCACCAGATTGCGATTTCAAGCTGGCCATGGACCCGCCGGGAAAAGAATGGCCGGTGCGGGGGATGCTTGGGTTGAAAGCGGGTCGCACCGGCCATTGCGGGTTAGGCTTCGATTTGGGATCGTCCCCCGCATGACCAAGCTACATATATATTAGCTGCTACTCAACTAAGACTGAAGTCCCTCCTGCTGCCAGCCGGAGGATAGCGTTTCGCCGGTGAGGTCAGCACTTTACGACGCCCCCCTCTGGCCTGCCGGCCATCTCCCCCACGGGTGGGGAGATTGGCAGCTTCGCTGACTGTGGTCTCCCCTCAACGGTCGAAGAATAGCGAAGGCCAGGGTGATGCCGATCTCCCCCTTGCGGGGAGATGTCCAGCAGGACAGAGCGGGAGGGTGTGACGGAACTCGGCATAGGGATCGAATCCGGGTCGACCGTTCTGTGGCAACCGCCGCTGGAATTTCATTCCTCGTCTGGCCGCCGGATTGGCACGATCTATCTTCTTTCCAACAGCGATCGGCTGGAAAAGACGCTAGGTTGATCCATGGAGGCTCCGACATGAGCGAGCACAGAAAAGCCATAGCCGACGGTGCCGACGGCGCCCCATCGGACACCGCAACGTCCCGTCTGCGTAAACCCTATGCCTCGGTGCTCGATCTGATCGGCCAGACGCCCATCGTCGAGCTGACCAGGTTCGACACGGGAAAATGCCGGCTGTTCATCAAGCTCGAAAGCCAGAACCCGGGCGGCTCGATCAAGGACCGTATCGCGCTATCGATGATCGCGGCGGCGGAGAAGGACGGCAGGCTCAAGTCCGGCGGCACCATCGTTGAGGCGACCGCCGGCAATACCGGCCTTGGCCTCGCCCAGGTCGGCATCCCCAAGGGTTACCGCATCATCCTGGTCGTGCCAGACAAGATGTCGCGCGAAAAAATCCAGCATCTGCGCGCGCTGGGCGCCGAAGTGCACATGACGCGCTCCGATGTCGGCAAGGGTCATGCCGAGTATTACCAGGACATGGCCGAGAAGATCGCCGCCGAACTGCCCGGCGCCTTCTATGCCAACCAGTTCGCCAACCCGGCCAACCCGCAGGCGCATGAGACGACGACCGGACCGGAGATTTTCTCGCAGCTTGACGGTGATGTCGACGCGGTGGTGGTCGGCGTCGGCTCGGGCGGCACGCTGACCGGGCTTGGCCGCTTTTTCGCCAAGGCGTCGCCGAAGACGGAGATGGTGCTGGCCGATCCGGTCGGCTCGGTGCTGGCGCCGCTGATCAAGACCGGCAAGATGGAAGAGGCGGGAAGCTGGACCGTGGAAGGCATCGGCGAGGATTTCGTGCCGCCCAACGCCGATCTGTCGCTGGTCAGGAAAGCCTATTCCATCACCGACAAGCAGAGCATGCTGGCCGTGCGTGATCTCCTGTCACGCGAAGGCATCCTGGCCGGTTCTTCCTCCGGCACGCTGCTGTCGACGGCCCTGCGCTATTGCCGCGAACAGACGACGCCCAAGCGCGTCGTCACCTTCGTCTGCGACAGCGGCAACAAATACCTGTCGAAAGTGTTCGACGATTTCTGGCTGGCCGAGCAGGGGCTGGCCGAGCACGAACAGCATGGCGACCTGCGTGACCTCGTCATGCGCACCCACCGCACCGGCGACACGGTCTATGTCGGGCCGGATGAAAGCCTGCTCAACGCCTATGGCCGCATGCGGCGCTCCGATGTCTCGCAATTGCCGGTGCTCGACAATGGCAAGCTGGTCGGCATTGTCGACGAAAGCGATATTCTCGCCCATGTCGACGGCCCCTATGACGGGCGCTGGGAACGCTTCAGCGGACCGGTGCGCTCGGCGATGACGTCCAGCCTGCACACGCTGCAGGCCAGCCAGACGCTGGACGTGCTGCTGCCGGTGTTCGACCGCAACGAGGTCGCCATCGTCTTCGACGGCGACGAGTTCGTCGGCCTGATTACCCGCATCGACCTGATCAACCATCTGAGGCGCCGCGCAAAATGACCACATCCGGCAAGAATCGCCTGGCCTTCTCCACCCGCACCATCCATGGCGGCCAGAGCCACGACCCGCTGACGGGTGCCGTGATGGTGCCGATCTACGCCACCTCGACCTATGGCCAGCAGTCGCCCGGCGTGCACAAGGGTTTTGAGTATGCCCGCAGCCAGAACCCGACGCGCTTCGCCTTCGAGCGCGCCGTGGCGGACCTGGAGAGCGGCTCGGCAGCCTTCGCCTTTGCTTCGGGCCTGGCATCGATCGCCACGGTGCTGGAACTGCTCGATTCCGGCGCCCATATCGTCGCCACCGACGACATCTATGGCGGCTCGTTCCGGCTTATGGAGCGGGTGCGCAAGCGCTCGGCCAACCTGCGGGTGAGCTTCGTCGATTTCACCGACCTTGCGGCGGTCGAGGCGGCGATCCGGCCGGAGACCAAGATGCTGTGGGTCGAGACGCCGACCAACCCGCTGCTGCGCATCGTCGACCTCGAAGGCGTCGCGGCGCTCGCCAGGCGCAAGGGCATACTGACTGTCGCCGACAACACCTTCTGCAGCCCCTATATCCAGCGGCCGCTGGAGCTCGGTATCGACATCGTCGTCCACTCGACGACCAAATATCTGAACGGCCATTCCGACATGGTCGGCGGGGTGGCTGTGGTCGGCGACAATAAGGATCTCGCCGACCGGCTGAAATTCCTGCAGAATGCCATCGGCGCCATATCGGGTCCGTTCGACAGTTTCCTGGCGCTGCGCGGTTTGAAGACCCTGGCGCTCAGGATGGAACGCCATTCCACCAACGGGCTGAAAATCGCGCAGTGGCTGGAAACCCGCAGGGACGTGCGCCGCGTCATCTATCCCGGCCTCGCCAGCCATCCGCAGCATGCAATAGCAGTCCAGCAGATGCATGCTTTCGGCGGCATGATATCCGCCGTGCTGGATCGCGACCTTGCCGGCACGAAACGCTTCCTCGAACGCACGCGGCTGTTCACGCTGGCCGAGAGCCTCGGCGGGGTGGAGAGCCTGATCGAGCACCCGGCGCTGATGACGCATGGCTCCATTCCCGCCGGGAAGCGGGCGGAGATCGGCATATCGGATTCACTGGTGCGGCTGTCGGCGGGCATCGAGGACGGCGATGACCTGATCGCGGACCTGGATCAGGCGCTGGGGGACTGAGTGGCTTCGCTGAGACGAGGCAATAGTCGAAGCTGGCGCCGCCCCTCACCTGCCTGCCGGCATCCTCTCCCCGTATAGGGACGGGGAGAGGGGCGCTGGCATCGATGGTTTCGCCAATCGCCAACGTCGCAGAACAAGCGCCGACATTGCGGCCCGCCCTTTCTCCCCGTCTCTAGACGGGGAGAAATGCCCGGCAGGGCAATGAGGGGCGGCGCCAAGGTTCCGGATAGGCAATTGACCCCAGGCGCCATTCGCCCGAGATGTAGCGTCCATGGCCACGCGCGAACCACCGAAACCCGCCGAAACCGTCACCTTCGCGGTGCTCGTGTTCCCCGGCTTTCCGATGATGGCGTTCAGCTCGGTCATCGAGCCGCTGCGCGCCGCCAACATACTGGCGAAGCGGGAATGCTACCGCTGGATCATCGTTGGGGCGACCCAAGGTCCGGTTGAGGCGTCCAATGGCGTCGTCATCCAGCCGGGGTTTTACGCCGAGGCGGCGCCCAAGGTCGACCGCATCGTGGTGTGCTCGGGCGGCGACGCCGATCACCTCGTCGCCGAGGACGCGGCGAGCTGGATCCGCCGCAGCCTGCGCGGCGGCGCCCATATCGGCGCGGTGGCGGACGCGGCGTTCTTCCTGGCGCGCGCGGGCCTGCTCGACGGCCATGCCTGCACCTTGCACTGGACCAGCCAGGCGGCCTTCACCGAGGCCTTCCCCAACATCGAACTGCGGCGCGACCTCTACGTCATCGACCGCAAGCGCTTCACTTCGGCCGGCGGCGTCGGCAGCCTCGACATGATGCTGGAGATCATCACCCGCGACTACGGCGCCGAGCTTGCCGCCAGCGTTGCCGAATGGTTCGTGCACAGCCCCTTGCGATCGAGCGTCGACCGCAAGCTGATGCCGCTGCGCCTGCGCACCGGGGTGCAGAACGAACTGGTGCTGTCGGCCATCGCCATCATGGAGGATGCGGTGGAGGAACGGCTCGGCATGGCCGAACTGACGGCGAAGCTCGGCGTTTCCTCCGACAAGCTCGAACGCTCCTTCCGCTCCGAACTCGCCATCTCGCCGAACGGCTATTACCGGCGGCTCAGGCTGAAGCGCGCCGCCGATCTGCTGGCACACTCGACGCTCGCCGTGCGCGACGTGGCGCTGGCTTGTGGGTTTGCCTCGATGTCGAGCTTTGCCCGGGCTTTTCGGGAAGAGCACGGGCATGCGCCGAAGATGGCGCGAAGGCATTAGGCGCAGTCAGCGGGTCAACCGCGCCGAAGGAATAGCAGGTAAAAAGCCATGAACATAAAAACTATCCCAATATTTGCAGCCAGCCGCCCCCAGAATTGACCTCTGAAGAACAGGAAATCCATACCGACTATAACCACCACCATCGCCACCACGTAAAGCGCAATGGCTACTTGTCTGCTCATGGGAACTTGATTCTCCTTTTCAAGTTCGCCAGCACGTGACCTGACGTGCCGGTGCTCCATTACCCGGCCAGAATAACGCGGTTGCGAGGTTCCGCAAAGACGCTTGCCGTATGCGACGTCGCGCTGGCCTGCGGCTTTGCCTCGATGTCGAGTTTTGCCAGGGCTTTTCGCGAGGAGCACGGGCATGCGCCGAAGATGGCGCGGAGGCATTAGGGGGCGCGCCGATGCGGTGAGAGGTCGGCGGGACAGCGCCCCCCTCTGTCCTGCCGGACATCTCCCCCGCAAGGGGGGAGATTGACAGCTTCGCCAACCTCGCCTTCTTGTCCAACGTCGGAAAATTAGCGAAAGCCGAGGAGACATCCGATCTCCCCCCTTGCGGGGGAGATGGCCGGCAGGCCAGAGGGGGGTGCTGTCCCGCCGGCGTTCCGTATCTCCAGCGGCATCTCGCACAACCTATGCGGTTTTCCGCACAATCCCTCCGCGCCTGCTGCGCCATGGTCAAGCCTTTCACCCACCCAAGGCCTGGCACCCATGAGCATCGTCGTATTCGACCCCGACAGCACCGAGGACGTCGACTTCAAGGATCGCATGCGCCATCCCGTTGCGGCCGACCCTGCCGGCGGCATGTGGCTGTCCGACACGGAGCCGTCCTTCATCGATGCCGACGCCTTGCGCAAAGGCCGGCTGGCGAAACTGCGCGGCTGGATGCGCGACGCCGGTTATGGCGGCGTCGTTTTGTTCGACCCCTACAACCAGCGTTACGCCACCGGCTCGCGCAACATGTTCGGCTATTTCCTGCGCAACTCGACCCGCTATTTCTTCATTCCGGCCGACGGGCCGATCGTGCTGTTCGAATATCCGCAGAGCTACCATGTCTCGATGGTGCTCGACACGATCGACGAGGCGCGTCCTTCCAAGCTTGTCTGGTCTTCCGTGTCCGGCCGCGACGACGAGACCGCCGGCCCCTTCGCTGACGAGATCGCCGAGTTGCTGAAGAAGCATGGCGGCGGCTCGATGAAGCTCGGGCTCGACCGCTGCAGCCACCTGCAGGCGCTCGCCCTGGAAAAGCGCGGCTGCGAGGTCCGCGATTGCCAGGGCGAGATCCTCGCGGTGCGCGCGGTGAAGACGCCTGAGGAGGTGAAGTGCCTGCAGGTGTCGATGGCCGGCGCCGAGGCGGCGGTCTATGCGGTGCGTGAGGCGATCAAGCCCGGCGTATCCGAAAACGAGCTGTTCGCCATCATGTATGGCGAGGTCATCCGCCAAGGCGGCGAGTTCATCGAGACCCGGTTGCTCACCTCGGGCCAGCGCACCAATCCCTGGTTCAACGAAGCCAGCGGCCGCAAGATCAGGCCCGGCGAATTGCTGGCGCTCGATACCGACACGATCGGCTGCTACGGCTATTATTCGGATTTTTCCCGCACCTTCCGCTGCGGGCCGGGCAAGCCGACCCCCTACCAGAAGTCGCTCTACCGCATGGCGCACGACCAGGTTCAGCACAATATTTCGATCGTCAAACCCGGCATGGCTTTCCGCGAGATCGCCGAGAAGGCGTGGAAAATCCCGGACCGTTTCGTCGACCAGCGCTACACCTCGGTCATGCACGGCGTCGGCATGCATGGCGAGACACCGTTCATCGCGCATGCCATGGATTACGAGACCTATGGCCGCGACGGCCATATCGTGCCAGGCATGGTGGTGAGCGTGGAAAGCTATATTGGCGAGAAGGGCGGCCGCGAGGGCGTCAAGCTGGAGGACGAGATCCTGATCACCGACACCGGCACCGAGCTTCTGTCGCGCTTCCCCTACGAGGACGCGTTTCTGGAGAAAGAGGTTTGATGCTGGTTGCTCACCTCAGCGACGTGTCGCATTTGAAGAACGAGCGCCTTATTCCGTGGCGCCCCCCGCTGCCCCTCCAGCATTTGGAAATATCTTGGGGCGAAGGCCCATCCACATGAAAGCCCCCATCTCCATCAAGCGCGGCACGGTGGCCGCCATCTTCATCGACCTGCAGGAAGAGCACCGGCAGGACCCACGCTACCTCGTTGAGGGCTACGAAAAGATCCTCGCCAACGTCCAGCGCCTGCAGGCCACGGCGCGGCAGAACCATGTGCCGCTTCATCACTGGGCCTATATCGTCGATCTCGACAGCCAGGTCCGGCCCTTTCATCCCACAGGCGAAGACGGCAAGTCGGCCTTTTCCGACAAGAGCGACCCGCTGACCGAAATCTGCCACGAGGTGGCGCCGGCAGATGGCGAGGCGCTGCTGATCAAGGCGGAGGCCAGCGCCTTCCGCTCCGGGCCGGCGGGCGACCGGCTCAAGGCTTCCGGCATCGAATGGCTGGTTATATCGGGCGTGTGGACCGAGGCCTGCATCGACGCCACCGTAAAGGACGCGGTGACGATGGGCTTTCGCGTACTTCTGGTCAAGGACGCCTGCGGCAGCGGCAGTGCGGCCATGCACCAAACCGCCATCCTCAACCTCGCCAACCGGCTCTATGGCGGCGCCGTCACCGACACCGATAGCGCCTGCCGGCTGCTGGCCGGCGAGAGCGTCGCCGCCTGGCAGGTCGAAGGCTCGGTACCCCTGCGCTTCAGCTTTGAAAACGCCGCCCGCCTCTATGCCGAGCTTTGACGTGCCCGCAGGACCGAGATGACCAGCCGCGGCAAATATGGGTCCTGGCTCGACCCGGCGCTCTGGGCCTATATCGACAGCGTCAACGCCTGGTACCCGCCCGAGATCGCCGGCCTGCCGGTCGACAAGCAGCGCGCGGTCTATGCCAGGATGTCCCGGGCCTTCCACCAGGGCCGTCCGCCTGGGGTCAAGGCCAGCGACAGCGTGATTGCCGCTTCGAGGCATGACATCCCGGTCCGCCGCTACCGGCTCGCCGGCGCGGCGCCGCGTGCGGCAGTGCTCTATTTCCATGGCGGCGGCTTCATCCTCGGCGGTCTCGAAAGCCATGACGACATCTGCGCCGAAATCTGCGCCGGCAACGGCTTCGACGTGCTGTCGGTCGACTACCGGCTGGCGCCGGAGCATCTCCACCCCGCCGCCTTCGACGATGCGCTGGCCGCTTTCGAATGGGCGGCCGCAAGCATCGACCTGCCGCTCGTGCTCTGCGGCGAAAGCGCGGGCGGCAATCTGGCGGCGGCGGTGGCACAGGCCACGCGTCACCATCCGCACGCCGCGATCGGCCAAGTGCTGATCTATCCCGGTCTCGGCGGCAACGAGGCGATGGGCTCGTATGTCGAACACGCTGACGCGCCGCTGCTGTCGACAGGCGATGTCGCCTTCTACCGCGACGTTCGCTCGATCAGGCGGCAATCGCCCGACGATCCGACCTTCTCGCCGTTGCGCGACGCCGATTTTTCAGGCCTGCCGCCAACGGTGATCGTCACGGCCGAGTGCGACCCGCTGTCGTCGGACGGCGAGGCCTATCGCGACCGCATCCTGGAAGGCGGTGGCAAGGCCTGGTGGCACGAGGAACCCCGTCTCGTGCACAGTTTCCTGCGCGCCCGCACGACCGTACCGGCCGCGGCGGAAGCCTTTGCGCGCATCATCGCGGCGGTTGCCGCGCTGGGCCGGGGAGAGTGGCCGTACTGAGGCCGTTTTTCACGGACGGCTTTTATGAGGACAGCGCCTGGGCTGCTTCCTGGGAGGCGGCCTTCAACCACAGCGCCTTTTCGCCAAGCGTGGTGACCATGGCGGCGTGCGCCGCGCGCTCTGTTTCCGTGAGACGCGGCACGAGCGGCGCCGGGCGTTCGGCGACGATGATCTCGATCTGACGGACATTGTCGCCGCCCAGCGATGGCGCGGTGGCGCTGTCGAGGATCAGTGCGGCCTGCTTGCCGCCGATCAGTTCGATATAGACCTCGGCCAGCAACTCGGAATCGAGCAGGGCGCCGTGCTTGGTGCGCTTGGTATTGTCGATGCCGTAGCGCCGGCACAGCGCGTCGAGCGAATTGGGACCCATCGGGTGCTTGCGGCGCGCCAGGGCCAGCGTGTCGACGACAAGCCCGTTATCGACCGGCGGGTGACCGAGCCGGCCGAATTCGACGTTGAGGAAGCCGATATCGAACGTGGCGTTGTGGGCGACCAGCTTGGCGCCTTCCGTGAATTTCAGCCATTCCTCGGCGATTTCGGCGAAGCTCGGTTTTCCCGCGAGATCGGCCGCGCTGATGCCGTGCACGGACTGCGCCTCGGCGTGGATCGCGCGGCCTTGCGGGTTGATATAGTGATGGAAGGTCCTGCCGGTCGGAAAACGATTGACCAGCTCGACGCCTCCAAGCTCGATCACGCGGTCATCGCGCGAATCGAGGCCGGTGGTTTCCGTATCGAAAATGATCTCACGCATCGAATCAGGTCGCTCCTGGGAGCAGAATCGTCAGACCGGAACAAAATGGCAATGGGCAACCGTGCTGGCTAGGACAATCACACAAGTTTGCGCTGCCCCTCATCGCCCTGCCGGCGGCAGCCTCGGTGCTCCCCTTACAACGCAGGAGATTGGCGAAACCCTTCGCGAAGTTGTCCAGCGGATAGATGGGTAACAGAATGAACCGGATACATAGGTAACAGTTTTCTCCCCCTAAGATGCGGTTGCCG
>NZ_VFTI01000039.1:0-56452 GCF_006439515.1 Mesorhizobium sp. B3-2-1
GGGTCTCGGGTGGGTTGGACGGCTGGTCTCGGCGTTGAATACGCTTTCAATGACCATTGGACCGCTGGCGTCGAATGGAATTATTACGATTTTGGCTCGAAAGATGGCGCGAGCAGCCTAGATCCGGCCTTCGTGCTCAGCGCTCGCGAGACCGAGAACACTGTCGTCGCCAGAATTAACTACAAATTCTGAGAGTACGTGTCGGTCGCTTAAGCAGAATTCTTTCGCCGGGCGATAGTGTACGCGAATTCTTGCCCGCCAACCTCGTCGGTCACTCGGATCCAGTCCTTCGCCCATCTTTTAAAGACAGTCTTGCAGGCATTCATTTCCGATGCAGCCGAATCAGGACTATTCGCTTGGACTTCCTTAGACCGAATGACGCGATCATAGTGCATTTCCGCAACAACATAGACAGGCATGCGACCTACCCAACAATGCTATATTTCCCCAATAGGTAGTATTGCGCAGCGCATGATCGACCGCAAGTGGTAGGCCGTATCGGAGCCATATCGCGGAATGTGCTATGGTTCTCTTCGTGGGCAAAAGGCAACGCGGGCTGGGGAAGTGGCTCGTGGAGCGAAGTTGACTGCCCAGTATCCGGTTTGACTGGGCTTCTTGGAAGCTTTTCGAACTTTTTGCCTCGCCCCTCCAGGTGAATTGCGGGCGTTTGTGAAGGAGGTCGGGATATAAAATCCGCTATCGGATAACTTTTGTTGACGCACTCACTCTTTGGACCAGTACCTTCTGGAGTTAGCCATGGCGTCGGCGAAAATTCACGACCCCTGATGCGCTTGGGTCAAGATCCTGGTCTGATCCTGCCTGAGGCTTGCCAATTCGTTGGTCGCGTACTGTTGAACTGAGCGGTCGCGGGAAGCGGCCGCTGCGTTGAAATGGGCTATAAAATAGCGGTAATCGCCTATTTCGTGGCGAATGAAGCTTCTATCGAAATTTGCGCTCGGAATTGATGCAAAGCGATTTTGGACCCTGAGATGCGTCGCCGACAGCCTGCTTGAAAGCGCAACGCCCAACCGGCTTGCAGTCTGTCTCAGCCGGGCCTCAGCCTGACGATGCCGCCCGAGAAGATAGGTGCCGAGTTCTCGGACCGCAGGGAGCTGCGCCCGCCTTTCTGCAATCCTTCCCATGTCCTGCTGTTGAATTTCGATTTGAATCGCCCACTCCAGGAAGGCACGGTCAGAGCGGCTCTGGGAACAAGCCGGCGTGGCTGCTGAAATTCCAGCAGCAAGCAGCAGTCCAAGAAGTGCCCGGAACGGCCCGTTGCCAGGATGATCAGCAACTCGAGCGATAGCGTGCTTCACGTCAGTGATCCATTGGTCTTGATTTAACGACAGTCTAACAAGGCAGCCCGTGCAACGGTTCCCTTCCATGCGATGAAAACGGTGGCTGCCGAAGGCCGAGCGGCAGCGCGAACAACCTGGATCGAATCGCCTGCGAAGCATTCCCACCACCAAAGGGCTCGTTGATGGAAGCTCGGGCATGAAGGTTCGAGCCGTTGGCCAAGCCGAATACCTTGATTCGTACCGAGCGGCTTCATACGCTCATCGAGCGGCTGAAGGGCATCAACGAGATGGCCGATGAGGCCGTGACAAGGCAATCACGGAAGCCGTGCTTGATGTTGGTGGCGTAGCGCCGCAAAGCTGGTGCGAGATTGACGTTGCCCCCAGTTTCTATCCAGTTCTGAGTTCGTTTCCGGCGTTGGGTGTGCCCTGCTGGGCGGATGGAGCGACGGGCGCTGGCGCGGAGCCGTTGGCGTAGCGCAGCGCGAGGGCTATCTGTTGTAGGGTCCAAGAACTTTCCGCGGCTCGCGGCGCCGAGCCGTTTGTTCAGCGCGGGCAAATTTACACTGCCACGATAGTCATCCCAATGGCTGCTGGCGTGCCTGAGATAGCACATCGATCTTGATGGCCGCATTCACCGCTTGCAAAGTCGCGCCACTAGGCCCCGAAAACCGAAGGGCAACCAAACCGTTTGAATATCGATTTGATCTGTTGCAAATGCACTCTGTCTCAAGAAATCTTCCAATCCTTTCCGATCAAATGTTTGCCGGGTTTCCGGACCAATGAATTGCAACCTTCTCCTGGAAGAGCAATCCGTCGCATAGATCGACATTGTTCCGCCCGGGCGGAGAACCCTGCGGGCCTCCGCGAGGGCAGTTCCGATCGGCAAACAAAAATAGATTACGTTTACGGCCAGAATCTTATTGACCGAGACGCTTTCCAGCGGCAGTCGCTCGAAGGTCCCCTGGATCAGTTTCAGCTTTCCATGTTGAATTGCGGCTCGATTTCGGACTTGGGCTTGGCGAACCATGACCGGAGATAGATCCACCCCGGTAATGGTGCCGCTGCGGACTCGTTTGGACATCTCCCTGAGCGCGAAACCCGGTCCGAATCCGATTTCGAGCACATCATCCTGCTCGGCGATGTCCAATATTTCGATAGCGCGCCTGTTGGGCAGATGATTTATCAGCCCCATAACCGCCCCTGTCACGCGCCCGCACATACCCTCCGGCATAGAAAACTGCTGGGCGATAAAGTTATGCAGGCCCAGGGTGCCATCAAGGGTTTTCAAGACCGACTCACGCTGCGGAACCGGAGGGGTGCACGGATAAGGCGCGCCTTGAAGGCCAAGCCCATAGTCTCCGGTGCATCTGTCGACCCTTTGAACCAATTGCATTACCGGCGATTCCTGGTTTGTTTTATCCAACATTCATTCTTGCTTCCGGTTGGAAGCCGACCAAGATGCGTCATTGGCAAGTCAACGATCGGGGGCGACAAATAGGCCCGTCGAGCAAATGATCGGCGAAGTCATGAAGCGCTAGAGTGGCTTTTGGCCATCATGCAATTCGGAGCATGGACCGATGTAAGCCTAGTCCACATATAGCCATTGCGCGACTCACAAATCCGTATGGTTTGGAAGCGGCCAGTCGCTACATGGCGTAGCTCGGCCGAGCACGGACGGCGAAACCGATCAGCCGGATGGCAAGAGGTAGAACGCTACGCCGGCCGCCATCATTGCCGGTTATCGTGGAACAGGCTCTATGCCGTGCCGGTCAGAAAGCAATCAGCCCATTCTGTCCATCACGAACGCGATGACGTTTTCTGGCGGAGTGGTATCTACGACCACGAACACACGCCGACGACGACGGAGCCGTCGCGCTACTGCACTAACGTGGCCGACGAGGGTCAATATTGCAAAGCCCGCTCCCGCGAGGAGTGGATCGCAGGAGTCAATGCCATCAGGAAGTCCGGTGCCCCGGTGAAGGACCATACCACGACGAGGTGTCCGGACGGCCGGATTGCTCTGCCTGTCCGCATTGGCAGACTCGATCCTTACGAAACCGTAAGTTACCGGACAACTGCCGGCAAGGATACTCTCTAGTATATAAGGTCAGCGGTACGCGAAGTGCGCTTCTGCGGCTTCTCTCACAGGCGGCGCGGCGCGTGCTGGAGCCACAACCTGTCATCGCACCGTGCTTTTCGGAGGGGAAGGTGCAGGGCCGAACGTCAAGTCCCCATACGATCCCGTCCACCCCCTGTTGGAGTTTCCTATTCGGCGTGGTGCTCCTCCTTCCTCAGCGATACTCTGCTGTCCTGGGCGCTCGTCTTGATCGTCATTCTCGTTCTCGACCGGCTGATACTCCAGCGGAAGGCGGGCGTCGTTTTCGAATCCTTGAAAGCATGGGTTACGGGCGAATCGAGGGAGCCAGCGCGACCTCGAAAGGACTCGTGACCCAACGGATGCGAGCTACCAAACCGATCCGGCGGGGACTCTTCTTCGCGACGATGGTCACGGTAGCTCTTCTGCTCGCCCGGCCCGGATATTGTGCGCCAGCCGAAAGCTCTCTCCCGGATCAGCCAATCAACACCCCGCCAATACCCATAAGAAAACCGCAGCCGGTGGATCCGGCAGTTGCAGCCACTCCTGCGGACGCGAGCGCGCTCGGCGACTACGACGTTCTCATCGCCGACCGCGGCAATAATCGCCTCCTCCTGGTCAGTCCGCAAAAGAAGATCCTCTGGGAATATCATTTCGCCGACGTTCCGCCCGGCTCGGGCGCGGACGACGCGTTCTTCGCCGACGGCGGCAACAGCGTCATCACCAATCTCGAACATCAGCAGGTGATCCGCATCATCGACCGGAAGACAAAAAAGGTGACCTGGGAATACGGCAGCCTCGGACGGCCCGGTTCGAACCCGGGCTATCTCGACTTTCCCGACGACGCCTACAAGCTGCCGAACGGCGACGTCATTGTCGCCGACATCCGCAACTGCCGAATTCTTGACATTTCCCCTGACAAGAAGATCGTCCGGCAGGCCGGGATCACGGGGCGATGCTGGGGAGAAGCCCCAGCACTCGACTCTCCTAACGGCGATAAGCCGCTGCCGAACGGCCACGTGCTCGTCAGCACGATCCATGATCATTCCCTGATCGAGCTCGACCAGAACTGGAAGGAGATCCTGCATCTCAAGCTGCCGATCCGGTATCCCTCCGATCCGCAAATGACTAGGGCCGGAAATTTTCTAGTGGCGGGCTACACGAAGCCCGGAAAAATCATCGAGATCAGCCGCGCTGGCAAAATCGTCTGGCAGTACAAGCCCAAGCCGGACGAAGAACTCAACCGTCCCTCGCTGGCTATCGAGCTGCCGAACGGCAACGTCCTTGCAACCGATGATCTCAACCAGCGCGTGGTCGTCATAGACAAAGCGACCAACACGGTGCTCTGGCAATATGGCGTCACGCAGCACCGGGGAAGCAATCCAGGCTATCTGCACATCCCTGACGGCCTCGACATCATCAAGACGGACCAGGACCTTGCAAAGGCAGACTGACATGAACAACCTTTCCATCCGGCGAATGTTCGCGTGCTCGGCGCTTGCCGCACTGATGATTCTCACCTCGGCTGCGACCTCGGCCGACGCCGCCGGTGCGCTGCATCGGATCGGCGCGGTCACATGGCAGCCGAAGCGCTATATTGGTCAGGAACTGGAACTTATGGGATTTCCGCTCGCGCGACATTCCGACTACGTGCTGTTCTCGGACGAGGCGCACGGTCGGATCTCGGCGCATGATCTGCCAGTTGTCGGATCGGGCATTGCCGGTCTGGAATTGCATAGGCGGTATCGAATCCGCGGCAATTTCGTCCGTGGTGGCCTCAAGGCCATCAACGGCAGCCAGTATCATCTGGAACTGACGGCGCCTCCGTACCTCACCGACCGCTAAGAGCCTGCCGTGGCGCTGACGATCGCCCCAACTCTCGTCGAATTCACACAGAAGTCAAGTTCGCTGGGTGCTCCGGTTTATCTGTCAAACGGCTTCCAAAACCCCCGACGCGCGGACCGGTTTGGCTCGGTCATTTTCTGAAATTCTGAGAGTATTTCCGGGAAATTCTGCGCAGGTATCGGACCACCCGCGCATTTTTCCAAAAATCGGGTGAGATAGCCGGTCGCCATTCGACTAATACCTCTTTACAATATGCCGGTGATCAAACGGTCGGCTCGCGTGTTCTGCCTGTAGGCTGCGCGCACCAGCGTAGCCGCCATGATTGCAGAGACGGCCCCGCCGAGAATGTCGCTGACATAGTGCGTTCCCAAATAAACGCGTGACAGCACGACCAGCAATGCGGCCGCCAGAAATGCGAGCCCGCGGCGATGCAAGCCGTGCACCAGAAACGCCGCCGCGATGGCAAAGCTCGCGGTGGCATGGTCGGACGGGAATGAGAAATCTACGGTCCGCCCGATAATCAGATGCGTGACATGAGCGTCGTAGGGACGCACCCGCTGTACGAACAGCAACACCAGCTGATTGATTCCGAGACCAAGCAAGAACGACAGGCCGGCTGCCACTACCACATGGCGCATGGTCCGGTCCGGCTGGGGCGGCCACCATTGCAAGGCGACTGCCAGCACCATGAGCGGAACGCCGAGCGTCGATATCCAGACCATGATGAAATCGACTGCGGGAGCATGTCCCGCCCAATTGTTGATCCAGGCGGTCACTGCGGCATCGATTTGGTACATTTGGGGATTTCCGTCTGTTTTCGGGCTCGTTTCGGGCGATCAACGCACGCGCCAGGTGATGGCGGAGTTGGTGATATAGTTCCAAGCCGAGCCGACGGCGGCGGCGGCAAGCCCGGCCGCCCACCACCGCGACGGACTGGTGTAAAGAAGCGTCGACACGCCGACGCCCGCCACCACACCAAAACTGCACAACGCCGCGAATATCGCGAATCCGGTGACGAAGCGCCAGCCCAGCCGGCGCTGGTCGCGATAGGTGAATGTGTTGTTCAGTGTATAGTTGAACGCCATGGCCGTGAACATGGCCGCGGTCTGGGCTACCGCGAAAGGCAGGCCATGGGCCAGCAGCGTATGCAGCACGCCGAGGTGGACCACGACACCGGCCGAGCCGACAAGACCGAAGGAGAGAAACCTCGTCGAGATCAGATCGCCCGACGCCTTGGCGACCAGCAGTCCCAGATATTCAAGCACAATCAGGGAATCGAGCTTGCTTTGTCCATGCAGGCGCGGACCGAACACATAGGGGATTTCCCGGATGTGAAGCGGCGTCGGCGACGATGCGACAATGTCCAGCAGGATCTTGAAGCCTTGCCGCGACAGGCGCGGCGCCACCGCATCGACGATGTCACGCCGCACCATGAAGAAGCCGCTCATTGGATCACTGAGCGGAACCCTCAGCAACAGCCGCGCGAGATGCGTCGCCAGCCGGCTGCCTCCCGAACGCAGCCGGCTCAGTCCACTGTTAGCATCGCCATCGTCTCCATAACGGCTGGCCACCACTAGGTCGGCCCCGCCGCCTCGCATCGTCTCGAACATCGCGGCAAGACATGTTTCATCGTGCTGGAGATCGCCGTCCATGACCGCAACGATGGGCGCCGAGCTGGACAGGACGCCCTCGAGGCATGCCCCGGCTAGGCCGCGGCGGGCGATGCGCCTTATACCGCGAACCTGACAATCATGGCTGGCAATGTCGCGGACAGCCGCAATCGTCCCGTCTTTTGAATCGTCATCGACAAAGACCACTTCCCAATTGATCCCGAGCAGCGACTTGTGCAGCCGCGCAACCAGCAGATCGATGTTGGCGCGCTCGTTCAGCGTTGGGACGACGACCGTGAGTTCCGCCCCGCGGCGTTGCAGCGATGCACCGCTGCTTGTATCCGCCGCCAGTTCGACGTCTGGCACTGGGTATGTCGCCTGGTTCAAGGACGCGGTCCGCCATCGTTTGCTTGGCCGTCGCCCGGCAAGTGTGCTTGCGATGCCACAATGCGGTTGACCGGCAGGATCAGGATTTCGAAGACGGGAAAGCCGGCGATGCGCTGTATCAGGCGCCGGGGCGGGCCATCGACGACGTATCGTCCGTCAAGGCTGTCGCGATACTCCTTCTCGCGAGCCGCTTCCTTGCCGAAGTCCAGGGCGCCGACGAAGAAGCCCGCGCTTCGCGTCTTCAAGCGCCCGTCGTCCATGAACTGGAAATGGCGCGGGTCGCCCGGCAGCACCTCTATCGGTACGTCCGGTCCAAGGGCGTTGGCGGCCCGCGCCGCCTGCATCCAGTTCGATGCGACCACATAGGCGTTGGCGCCGCTGAGATCGCTGCCCTGCGGCTCACTGGTCAACGCAGACCACTCGATGAATTGCCAATTGACGTCGAATTTCGGCGCTCGTTCATAAAACGCCCGCGTGAAGGCGCCGGTCCGGACCTGCACCGCAAACCCCATCGTCAGCAGCGGAACGACGATGGCGGCGATAGTGAAGGACAGCCGCAGCAATCCAGGTCGGCGTTCGGCAAGACGGCTGCACCATTGCCCGAAAAGCGGAAAGGCGAACAGGAAGCCGCTCATCGACCAGTGCGGCAGGGAATGGGCGCTGAACAGGGCGACCAAGTCGAAGAACACCACCGGCAGCGCCGCGATGGTCACGAAGAACCGATCGGCCACCGAACCGCTGCGGGCTGCGCCCCACATGCACCCCATGGCCAGAAGCCAGGTCGGCGGCCACAAATAGCCAGCCTGGCCCAGCAACGTGATGGCAAGATTTCCAGGATGCAGGGCATGGCCATCCTCGGCAAGGCCGCGGCCGGTCTGGAAGGCAAACGAGATCCAGCCATGGTCCATATTCCAGATGATGACGGGCAGCAGGCCAAGCGTCGCGATGGCGCCGGCAATCCAGGGGCCTGGCGTTCGCAGTTCGGCCCGGCCGGACTGCGTCGACACCAAGACAAGCAGGGCCGAGATGCCAAACAGCCCGGCCTGGTACTTCGACATCAGCGCCACACCGAAAGCGACGCCGACGATGATCCAGCGGAGCAAAGCGAAGCGCGGCCGTTCGCCCAGAACCATGGGCATGGCGGCACAGGCGCTGGCCAGAAGAAAGAAATCGAGTGGCCCGTCGGGCACGACGAAATGCCCTGCCGAAATAAGAAAGAACGGCGCAACGGTGAACCAGGCCGCGGCCCAGAATGCGGCAACCTTGCCGTAGGCATGGCGCGTCACTTCGAAAAGCAGCAGCGTCGAGAGCGAGCCGAGCAACACATAAGGCAGCCGGACGACTAGCCGGCATTCACAGTCGAAAACATCCGCCATCAGACGGGCCAGCGCGAAACCCAGTGGCGGGTGGTCGAAATATGAAAGCGAATGGCTGCGCGATACCACGACCGCATAGGCCTCGTCGATCGACAGCGGAATGACCGAGGCAAGTCCAATCCGGAGCACCAGAAATGCGACGACCACGACAATCAGCTGGAAAACAGGGGAAGCAGGAGTGCCTTTGGCCAGGCTTGCAACGCGCGGCCTGGCAGCACCGGTATCGTCCCAGAACTGATCCAACAGCATTGGGTTACCAGACCCAAAGCACGTAAGAACGTTCGTCCGCGAGCGGTCCATGGCCGGGCATGACGATCAACAGGCAGACAATGGCGAGAAGAGCCACGGTCGTGGCGATCCGGATCCACTTGCCCGATAGGGTGGAGTAACCGCAGTCCAGCATCTTTGGAAGTCACCCCTCGAACTCGCCAGCTTATGGACACGTAGCCGCTGCGGTTCGTCGGCGACTATGTCCGATCAAACATACGGGAGCGTTGCCGGGGTATTACAAATCCGTAAGGCCCGTTTGCCTGCATGCACAAGGCTCGCACAAGCGCTGAGAGCAACAATCCGCCATCGTGTTGGGCAACGGAGTCGAGGCCGGGACGGCCGCACCACCGCGTGACGGAAGGGCTTGAGACTTTGAAAAGCGCGGTAGCCAAGGCACAGATGTCGGAAAATTCGAACCTCATCTTGGGTAAGGCCCCCATAGTCCGCGCCGTCTTTGAAGGAAGGGATATTTCCCCAATATGGGACGGGCTGTTCGCGCGCGTTTCTGCTGATCTCAACGATGCCGCCGCGTTCCTGGACGTATCGATCCTTCTCCACGCAATCGGAGAGGAAGACAAGGCTGTCATCAGCCAGAAGGCCGCGCTCGAGATCAGTCGACAATACCGGATACGCAACGGACAAGGCACAGGACCGAACGTCCTTGTTTTCGTGACGGCCGGCGACTTCATGGCGAACACGCCGATTGAATTTCTGCTGGAGGGCTCCGACGCGAACCTGCTGCTCCACTACGTCGACGCCGACACCGCGGACCTGAACGATGTTCCCGAGCATGATGTCGCCTTCGTGGCCGTCGGAGAGTCCGCGGTAAATCTTCCAGTACTGGAAAACCTTCACCGGCTGCTGCGCGGCTGGTCCGGCCCCATAATGAACAACGCGCCACGTCTCATCATGGCCCTGTCCAGGGACGGGGTCGCGGAGGCGTTGAAGCATGAGCCTTCGATCCTTGCCCCGCCCGCAGCGCGCGCTGATCGGGCGCTGATCAAGAGGCTGGCTTCGGGGGAAATCGAGGTCGACGCAATCCTCGCGGCGGCCGCGTTTCCTGTGATTGTCCGCCCGGTCGGCACGCATGCCGGCAAGGGAATGGAGAAGATCTCCACGCGACCGGAGCTCTCCGCCTATCTGAATTCGCAGGACGAGAGCGAATTCTACATCACGCCGTTCATCGACTACAGCGGGACGGACCGCAAATTCCGCAAGCAGCGCGTCGCGTTCATCAACGGGCGGCCCTATGCCAGCCATCTCGCGGTCTCCGAGCATTGGATGGTTCACTACCTCAACGCCGGCATGACCCAGCACGAAGACAGGCGCGCCGAGGAAGCGTTGTGGATGGCAAACTTCGACAGCGATTTCGCGGTACGTCACGCTCGTGCATTCGATGCTCTTCATCGACGGCTCGGGCTGGACTACTTCGCCATCGATTGCGCCGAACTCGCAGATGGCCGTCTGCTGGTGTTCGAAGCCGATGTCGCGATGATCGTTCATTCCATGGATTGGGAGAGCATCTTCCCCTACAAGAAAAGCGCCATGCGCAAGCTCTTCGCGGCATTCGAAGGCGCACTGGCACGGCGCGTGGCGCGGACGACGTCCACGCCAGCGATCGAATGCGCCCATACGGGAAAACCTGCGATCTATCAGAGAACTGATGACGACTGCCTGGTCTGTGTCCTGGCGATGCTCACGGGCCGAACCTACGAACAAGTCGAGGAAATCGCACGAAGCTGCGATCCCGCATACCCGCTCGGCGGACCGATGAGCCATTCCATCATGCGGGGCGTGGCCAACAAGTGCGGTTTCGTTCTTCTGAGCAGTATCTACATGCTCTGGGCCAAACCCGCGATCATAGGCGTGGTTTCACCGACCGTTCCAAACACCGGCCATGCCGTTTTTTGGGACGGCGAGAAGATCATCGACCCGGGTTTTTGCGAACGCGTCGATCGATCCTATGTCGACCGATGCGGGTTGGAGTTCACTCAGCGGGCGAGCGATCTCGAACCGTTGATCAGTCATGACGCCAAGATCTCTTACCTGGCCGGTGCCGTGGCGGTCAGTGAACCGCTTTAACCGAAACCAGTTCGCTATCGCCCCGACTACGGAGAACGTCATGCCTGCAATTCAGCTTGGTATCCCGCAGGTGCCGGCGAATCCGACCTCGGAAATGGGTGGGTGGGATCGCGAGCTCCATTCGCCGGCCTCCCTTTCATTCCTGCTCGGGACAGGTGGCGACAGGCGCATCTGGCCGGATGCAATCACACGGCGCAATCGTTATGGAACGCGCACGACTTCGGCGGACGATGAGATCTCATTCTCGTCGACAACGGCCAGCAACGCCTCTCGGGAGGGGTTGATGGCGGCCGGGGTCGAGCTGCGACGCCTCATTGATATCGAATCACGTTCGCCTGTCGCATCCGATCGATGGTTCGGTGACATTCGAGAGCGAATTGTTTCCGATCTTGGCTGTACGGGAGCGCAAGTCATTCTCGCCGCTTCCGGGACGGATGCGGAGCTTCTCGCGCTCTGCACGATTGCAGGCCTCTCCAGGCGCCCCTTGACCAATTTGCTTGTTGCACCTGACGAAACAGGAAATGGGGTTCCACGGGCGGCGGCAGGGCGGCATTACTCGGATTTGACGGCACTCGGTAGCGCAGTCGAGACTGGTGCTCCCCTTGAAGGGCTGTTACCGGGCCGCATTGAAGTGCGCACGATTGCCATCCGCGACGAGAAAGGCAAGCCTCGACATCAGCATGAAATCGATGCCGACATCATCGCCATCGTCGAACTGGAGCTCAAGCTAGATCGAGATGTCCTTGTCCATGTGCTCGACACATCGAAAACCGGCTTGCCGGCCGTGACCCGACAAGCCGCGCGCCACGCCGCGGCTCTTGCCCCAGGTCGGGTGCGGGTTATCGTCGATGCCTGCCAGTTCCGTGGCTCAATTTCCCAACTGAAGCAGGATCTGGAAGACGGTTTCGTGGTGGCTGTGACGGGATCCAAGTTCATCGCCGGGCCTCCTTTTTCCGGCGCACTTCTCATCCCCGCGGGATTGGCCGGAGATATTGCGGCAGGGTCCGATATTCCGGCAGGCCTGGCGGAATATACCGCGGCTCAAGACTGGCCGGCGACCCTTCGCCAACGGATGACCTTCGCGTTCAAGTCGGAATTGAATCTGGGCCTGGGTTTACGGTGGGTCGCTGCGTTGGCTCATCTTGACCCCTATGCAGAGATCGATGAACCCCGGCAACACCTTGTCAAGGAACAGTTTGTTCGCCTGGTTCGCTCACGAACTGGTCCGCTCAGCGGTATTTCCCTGCATCAGGATGATGACGGCGACCATCTCGGCTCACGGGCAATGGTCCCGCTGACCGTCACAAATAGCGCGGGCTCCTTCGCTTCGTTCGAGGAGTGCCAAACCATTCAGGTGCTGATGCGCGGTCTCAACGAGGGCCCGATCTGCCACGTCGGGCAAGCCGTGCGTGTCGGTCCGCGCACGGTGTTGCGCGTCGCGGCCTCCGCCCAGGATGTGATCAGCGTCTCGAAGAGGATATCGGCGGGCCAGTCGTTGCATCAGGCGTTCGCTCCGATCGAATCAAGGCTCGATGTATTCTTCGAGAAACTATCTGCTGTCCTCCGACATCCGCTAGATGCCTGATGTCGCGATCCATCGAGCAGAAACGCCCAGCAGGAAAAGGTGTGGCCGAGACCTCCACCAGCCTTGATCCATCGAACTGGGATCAGTTTCGCGAGGTAGCGCACGGCTTGCTGGCCGACATGATCGCCCACATCGAAACGATCAGGCAGAAGCCGGTATGGCAGCGACCGACCGATGAAACGCGCGAGAGGTTTGCCCGCCCGCTACCGAACGGTCCTCGCGAATTGGGCGATGTCCTGGACGATGTGCGCAAGCACATCATGCCATTCGCGACCGGCAACCTGCATCCGTTGTTCATGGGATGGGTTCATGGTGCTGGTACGCCGATCGGAATGTTGGCGGAAATCGTAGCGGGCGGGCTGAACATGAACTGCGGCGGCCGCGACCATGCTGGCCTGGCGGTTGAACAACAGATCGTGCGCTGGATGAGCGAAGCCCTTGGCTACCCCACAGGCGCGAGCGGATTGTTTCTCACCGGCTCTTCGATGGCAAACTTCGTCGCGGTCACGATCGCCAGGAACGAAGCGTTGGGTCAGTCCGTTCGGGAGACCGGCCTGGGGAACTGCGACCGCCAGCTCGCCGCTTATGCGTCCAGAGAGGCTCATTCCTGCATCGCGCAGGCAATGCAATTGTCCGGGATCGGATCGGCAAATCTGAGGACCGTCGCGGTTGACGACGCCGGAAGGATGCTGCCTGACGCACTGTGCGCAGGCATCAGGGAGGACCGGGCGAAGGGACTTTTGCCATTTTTGGTCGTAGGTACCGCAGGTACGGTAAACACCGGGGCTATCGACCCACTTGCGGAAATCGCCAATATCGCGTCCGCGGAAAAACTCTGGTTTCATGTCGATGGAGCTATTGGCGCACTCGGCGTGTTGTCAGATTCCCTGCGCGGTTTGTTCAAAGGCATCGAAAAGTCGGCATCGGTGGCCCTCGACTTTCACAAGTGGGGCCAGGTTCCTTACGATGCCGGATTCCTGCTGGTGCGAGATGGCGATGCCCAGAAGCGTACGTTCGTGCAGCCCACCGCCTATCTACAGCGAGGCGAACGCGGGCTTGCCGCTGGCGAAACCTGGCCTTGCGATCTAGGTCCAGACTTGTCGCGCGGATTCCGCGCGTTGAAAACATGGATGACAATCGAGGCGCTTGGAACGGTTCGCATAGGAGAGTCGATCGCGCACACCTGCATGCTCGCACGTTACCTCGCGGAGCGCCTGACGAGTTGCCCTGCATTCGAGCTGAAGGCACCAGTGGCCCTTAACATCGTCTGCTTCGGCATTCGTGGGCGCAATGCCGAGTTTGTCCGGAATTTGGTCATGAACCTGCAAGAGTCCGGATTGGCTTCGCCCTCATGGACGTCCATAGACGGCGAGCTCGTGGTGCGCTGTGCTATTGTCAATCATCGCACGACTATAGCCGACATCGACGAGTTCATAGGATTTCTCGCCAAATACTGCGCCTAATTTGGTCGTGTCCCATCAAGTGGTGTAGCTGGCGGTTACGAAGCCGCTCGCGAGCGCGCCGTTAGTAGCGCTGTAGCGAGTGAGCGGGGTGTCGGTGGTCATCGGCGTTTTCCGGTAGGGTTTGGTTGTTGACGCCAACCCCATTTCGGAAGGACCACCGATGACCGACGACATGATGAACCTGCGCACGCTCGTGGAGAAGACCCCGGATGCCGATCTGCTGCGCGAGATGATCGGCTTTGCCGCCGAGCGGCTGATGGAAATGGAGGTGGGCGCGGCCACCGGCGCCGGCTATGGCGAGAAGAACCCGCTGCGGCTCGCCCGCGCAACGGCTACCGCGACCGGGACACGATCCGACCCGGACGGCCATGCTTTCGTGATAGCCACTCCAAACGCATGAATCTCACCCCCGAAGCACACAGGTTGCCTCGGGTCCTGGAGGCTGCCGAGGCACATGCCACGGTTCGGCGGTGGGCTGTCCGGATGCGTCACTTGTTTATGGTTGTCGGTTCCGGGACGCGCCAGGGCTCTGACGTCGAACGCCAATCACTGAATTCCGCGACGAGTCGAGCGACGTTTTCTCGGAACCTTGACCGCAACATCGGCGGGGCCATAATGCCTCCACGGGTCGCATTTCCATGACCCGTACTGGGAGGAATTATGAAAAACACAATAGACGACGATCGACGTAATTTTCTGACAGCAGCGGCTGTTGGCGGCGCCGCTGCTCTTCTGGGCGGCGTCGGGATCAGCCAGGCCCGCGCCGCCGCCGCTGCCTCAGGCCGTTCCGAAAAGTCGCTCAAGGCAGCGTTCTCGAACGCCGGACTTCAGGCGACTTGGTGCGCCCAGGGCAAGGCGGCGGCGGAATACTGGGGCAAACTGTTCAACGTTGAGGTGACTTGGTTCGACGGCGAACTCGATGCGGTAAAGCAGCGCGCGGCGATCGACAACATGGCTTCCCAGAAATGGGACTTCGTGGCGATCCAGGCGTTTGGCATCGGCACGCTGGTGCAGCCGGTGCAAAAGATGATCGACGCCGGGATCCCGGTCATCGACATGGACACGCTGATTGCGCCACTCGACAAGATCAATGTGCACAGCTTCATCGCGCCGGATAATGAGTTCATGGGATCATCGGTGACACAGGCGCTCATCACCGCCATTGGCGGCAAGGGCAAGGTCATCACCACGCAGGGCGCGCTCGGCCACACGGGTGCTCAAGGGCGAAACCGGGGCTTCGAATCCGTCGTCAAGCAGCATCCCGACATCGAAGTTCTGGAAAACCAGCCGGCCGACTGGGACGTCACCAAGGTGGCGCGGCTATGGGAGACCTATCTTACGAAATATCCGCAGATCGACGCGGCTTATTTCCACAATGACGACATGGCGCTTGCGGCGTACAACGTCATGAAGGCCCATAACCGGACCAACATCAAGATCGGCGGTTGCGACGCCATGCCCCCTGCAATAGCCGCCGTTGCCGAAGGTCGCATGCACGCCACCGTGCGCAATCCATCCTGCCGTATTCATGGCGGCGCCATTGTCGCCGGCGTCGCCGCCGTGACAGGTGGCGAGAAGTCGGGCGAAGGAATCCCGAAAAGCGTTGTAGCCGACGGTCCCGTGGTTACCAAGGAAAATGCCGCCGGCATGCAATGGATGGAAGACCATTTCCTGATCTGATCTTCGTCCCAAATGGCTGGCGGATCATTCGCCAGCCATTCGCCCAGCCACTAGACAATCGCCACGCGGACAGCATGAACGCTCAAACTGAAGCCGCCTTGCAAGAGGTCGCGCCACGCCTTCGCATGGATGGGATATCGAAATCCTTCGGCGGCGTGGTCGCGCTTCACGATGTGGATTTCGTGTTGCGCGCCGGCGAGATCCATGGGCTCGTTGGGGAAAACGGCGCCGGCAAATCGACCCTGATGAAGATCATCGCCGGTGTGCACGCCGAATATAACGGCCGCATGTTCATCGACGGAGAGCAGGTCCATTTCCGCTCGACCCGAGACGCGCTTGCGGCCGGCATCGGCATGGTGCATCAGGAACTGAGCGTCGTTCCCGATCTCACCGTCGCTGAAAACGTGTTCCTCGGCAAACAGCCGACGAAGGGAGGGCTGATCGATTGGCCCGGCATGGTGTCCGCTGCCCGGCAACAACTCGCCAGCCTTGGCATTGAGGTCGATCCCCGTGCGTCGATGGGGTCGTTGTCGATTGGCCTTCAGCAGCTAGTTGAACTCGCACGCGTGCTCTTCTCGGGGGCGCGGATCATCATACTAGACGAACCTACTTCGGCGCTGTCACCCCCTGAGGTGCATCGCCTGTTCGAGGTGCTTCGCAGTGTTCGTGCAAGCGGCCGCAGCATCGTCTTCATTTCCCATTTTCTCGACGACATCCTCTCGGTTTCGGACACGGTGACCGTCTTCCGGAATGGCCGCCGTGTCGTCACAGAAGCCGCGGCCTCGATCGACAAAGGCTGGGTTATCGAACGTATGATCGGCAGCGGTCACGAGGAGCTGGAGGAAAGCTATACCGGCGCCATCGCCCTCAACAGCAAGTCCGAGGCGCCCATCGTCCTTTCAGCGAGAAATCTTACGGTAGGAGGCGCGGTCGCCGATGTGTCCCTCGATGCGCGGGCCGGCGAGATTCTCGGCATCTACGGCTTTATGGGGTGCGGCCAAGTCGAACTGGCGCGGACACTGTTCGGTAAGCTCAAGCCGAGCACCGGGATGTTGGCCATCGAGGGCGCGGCGAAACGTTTCCGCAACACGGCGCACGCTCGTCGCGCGGGAATAGCCTTCGTTCCGGAGAGCCGGCGTTCCATGCTGTTTTACCAGGAACCGGTCTATAAGAATGTCTCGATCAGCGTGCTTGGCCGCATCTCGCGCCTCTGGTTGAACCTGGCAGTGGAACGCGAGATCGCCAGCCGCCAAGTCGAACTGCTAAATATCCGTCCGCCGAATGTGATGGCGCTGCTCTCCAGTCTTTCCGGCGGCAACCAGCAGAAGGTCGCGCTGGCGAAATGGCTGACATACATCCCTAAGGTGCTGATCTTGAGCGAGCCGACCCGAGGCATGGATGTTGGCGCCAAAGACGATGTCGTGAAGATAGTGCGTGCGTTGCGCGACCAGGGCCTTGCTGTCATCGTTGTCTCGGCCGAGCCCGAAACCGTCCTGTCGCTCGCCGACCGTATCATCGTCATGAAGAAAGGCCGGATCGTGCGCGAGTTCGCCAGCGAAACGATCAGCAAGGACCGGCTACTCGACGCCGCTTGAGGAAGAACGCCCTATGATCATGCCAGTTCAAGAAACCTTGAAAGGGTCGCAGTCGCGGGCTGGCGCCTTCCTGCGCAACCGGATGCGCAACATTGCGCCGTTCGCCACGCTGATCATCCTGCTCGCGTTCTTCAGCATCGCCAGCCCATCTTTCCTCAGCGTCGACAACGGGGTCAACGTGCTGACGCAGATTTCCGTCACGGGCGTCATCGCGGTGGGGCTCACTTTTGTCATCCTCTGCGCCGAGATAGATCTTTCGGTGGCGGCTATCGCCAATGCCACCGGCATTGCCGTTGCTTATTTCACAATGCAGGAATCTTACGTCAACATTCCCAACATTCCCCTGCCAGGCTATGCGGCGATCGGGTTGGCGCTGCTCATCTGCGCCTTCCTGGGCCTGGTCAACGCCTTTGGCACGACGCTGATTGGAATTCCCTCGTTCATCATGACACTGGCCATGATGCAGATCGGCGCTGGCATTTGCGCGCTTCTGGTGCGCGGCCAGATCGCCTATGCCGTTCCCGATCTGGTTACGATGATGGGTTCCGGCACGATAGCCGGATTTCCTTGGATCATCATCGTGCTGGGCTTATTCCTGCTGGTCGGTCATATTATTTTGACCTACACGCGCTTCGGCCGATATATCTACATGGTCGGTGGCAACCGCGAAGCGGCGGAATATTCCGGTGTCAACGTCAAACTGGTCTTAGGCGCGGTGATGGTCATTTCAGCGGTCTGTTCCGGTGTCGCCGGGATGATTGGCGTGGCGCATTTCGGCAGCGCCCAGCAGAACGAGTTCGACGGATATCTGCTCGACGCAATCGCAGCGGTGGTGGTCGGTGGCACCAGCCTCTTTGGCGGCCGTGGCGGGATTGGCAACACGATCATCGGCCTGTGCATACTCGGCGTCCTCAACAATGGCCTCGATCACGTCCAGATCGACAGTTTTTTGAAAATCCTCATCCGGGGGATCATTCTGCTCGTCGCGCTGATCATCAATGTCTATGTGCAGAATCTACGTGATCGGGAACGCGTCTGATGCCCAGCGGTTATTAAGGGGCCAGGCTGCGGCTTCCCGGCACTGGCTCTTGCGACAGATTTGGGCTTTTCACCGGCCGAAGTTTAGATGGCAACTCGTGTGCGCTGCGTGCGCTCAGCCGTCCAGCGACGCTCTCGAGCGGAACTAGAGCGGTTCACGAGTTGATGGAAAAGGGATTCCGGATCAGTCGGTTTTGTGATTGAACTAAACCGCTGCCGCGGTAGCTGATGCGCCGGTCTGGCCTGAGGAGGGTCCTTGTCTGAGAAGATTTGGTGTCGAGCCAACCTTCCAGACAGGAGAACCCCAGATGGAGCAGACCAGTCCTCTGCGTCAGCGGATGATTGAAGATCTGACGATCCGCAATTTGTCACCGGAGACCCAGCGATCCAACGTGCATCACGTGGCGAAGTACAGTCGATTTTTTTGGACGATCACCGGTCAACTGGGATACGAAGAGGTGCGCGCTTATCAGGCCCACCCGGTGGGCCGAAGGGTCTCGTGGGGCGCGTTGAACCAGACCGTTTGCGCCTTGCGTTTCTTCTTGCGGCGTGACGCTGGGTCGATCTGATCTGCCTGGACAGAAGGTACAGGCGTGTAGCAACCTGCCTGCAGGGCCCGATACCGCCGTTGATTGGTCGCACTCGCCCAGCTTATTGCGGTACCGACGCCACTGGGCTATTTTAGCAGTTGTGGGAACAGCATCTGCCATCCATCGCGGGTGCGACCTTGCCGTTTCGGCAGATTGGAAGTCTTTAACAGATCAGGTTGTCGCAAGCTGTGTCTTGTGCCCTCCAGGTCATGAGCAGTTAAGGATGCGCCATGCTGCGATGTTTTGCGTTCATTGCGGCCCTGATGCTCGCGTGCTTCACGGCGTTCCAAGCTTGTGCCGATCGAAGGGTGGCCCTTGTCATCGGCAATTCCGAATATCGCGAGATTCCGGCCCTCAAGAATCCGGACAAGGATGCCGAGGACGTGTCGAGCACGTTCCGGCTAGCCGGATTCGATGTGTTCGTCGCGAAGGACCTCACCAAGATCGAATTCGAAAAGCAGTTCCGCAACTACCTCGCGGCGGCGGACGGCGCCGATCTGGCGATCGTGTACTATTCCGGCCATGGCTTTCAGATCGGCGGTAAAAATTTCCTCATCCCGGTCGATGCATCGCTCAAGAACGCGGCCGACATCGAGGTCCAGGCCGTCAAGCTCGACGATGTGCTGCAGCAGTTGAGAGCGAAATCGAAGATCCAGGTGATCATCCTCGACGCCTGCCGCAATAATCCGTTTCCGCGCAAAGACTATTGGTTGCGAGACCAACTGATCACTGCCGGCGACACCGGCCTTGCGCAGGTGAAAAGTTCGCTGAACACGCTTATTGCCTTCGCCACCGAGCCCGGTGCCGTCGCCTATGACGGAAGTGGCGACCTCAGTCCTTTTTCCTCCGCCTTCTCGCGTCGCGCACTGGCGCCGAACCAGGAGATACGCTCGGTCATGGCGGCCGTTCGCCGGGATGTGGTCGAGGCCACGGCCGGTAAGCAGGTGCCTTGGGAAAACTCATCGCTGATCGACGAGGTCGTCCTCATGCGTCGCGCCAGCCGGCCCGCACTGCCGCCCGTGTTGGAAAAGGTCGTGCCATCCGGCGTCGGCCCTGTCGCGCTCGACCTGCCGGAGCCGCTGGATGTCGATGGCGGCCCGGTCACCGTCAGCATCGAGAGACCGCCGGCGCTCGGGCGTCTGATTTTAGACGGCAAGCCGGTTGCGGCGGGTGAGCCGATCGCCGGCAAGGATCTCCCGCGATTGCAGATGGACGTGCCCAAGGGCGCCGGCATCCAGGAACAAGTCGACATGCTGGCCTATGCCACACGCGACGATTGGGGTGGCGAGTCCCAAGGCATCCTGGTCTTCCGGGTCAAGAATGGTGAGGGGGCCGAGGGCAAGCAACTCGTGGCCTCGCTCGAGTCCGAGCAGAAGCGGCAGGCGGTGGAACGCGGCATTCATATTGCCGGCGCCGCCGAAGCGATCGAAAACCGTGACGTCCAGGTTCCAGTCGGTGTCGGCCCGGTTCCGTTGAAGCTGGATTTCCCCACCAAGGATCCGGCGGTCAGCCTGAAACTTGCGAGCTATCCGGCAACCGGGACGCTGTCCCTGCCGGATCGGACCTTGTCTCCGGATTCGAGCATGATGGCCGATGAAGTCGACAACTTGCGCTACGAACCCCAGATCGGCGCCGTCAAACCACTGATAGTCGGCTTCGAAATCAGGGCTGACAACACGTCGCCAAAGCCGGCGACGATGAAGCTGTCGCCCAGCGTCGAACCTTGCGACAGGGAGGCCGGGGAACCTCTTGACCTGCAGGGCGTCGTCCCCGGTCTGTTGCCGAATGAGATCAGCGGCAACGCCGTGGACGTCTGCAGGGCGGCGGTGAAAGCCTACCCGGACGTCGCTCGCTTCCGCTACCAGCTCGGCCGGGCACTGCTTGCCGCCGGGAAGGTCAATGAGGCCTTGAAGGCGATCCAGGAGGCTGCCGACAAGGGGCATGTGCGCGCAGTGTTCGAGCTTGGCTACCTCAACGCGACGGGAACAGGAATGCCCGTCGATCGCAAGCAGGCCAATGCCTTCTATGCTGCAGCGTCCGACAAGGGCGATCCCTATGGCATGACCTCGTGGGGTCGCGCCTTGTTCAACGGCTACGGCGTCGAACGTGATACCACCAAAGGGCTGGACCTGCTGCTCAAGGCAGCGGCGATGGGGCACACTTATGCCATGAACGATCTCGCTGCCATCTTCACCGAAGGCCGTAATGGCGTGCCTGCCGATGCAGCTCGCGCCGTGGCCTTCCTCAAGGCTGGCGTCGAGCGGCAGGACATGTATTCGATGAACCTGCTCGGCCGCAATTACCTCGCCGGCACGGGGGTCGAGAAGGACCCAAAGACAGCGCTCTCGCTTTTTCAGAAATCGATGGATCTCGGCCAGCCCTACGCTCCCGGCAGCCTAGCGCGCATGTACAGGGACGGTGTCGGCGTGCAGCAGGATCTTGCAGAAGCGCAAAGGTTGTTCGAGCTGGCGACCGACCGCGGCGATCAGTCGGCTGCGTATGATCGCGCTGCCCTTGAGATGCAAAGGGGCGAGAAGGCGGACCAGACCGTGGCGGTGCGCTACCTTGCTTTCGCCGCCGCGCTCGATCTTCGCAACGAAATTCCCGATGCCAGGAACACGTTGGCGAAGTTCGGAGCCAAGGCGAAGACGGCGGCCCTGAAGCAGTTGGGTGGGACCCTCAAATCGAAGATTTCGGCGGACGGCTCATTGGACGATCAACTGGTCAAGACGGCCAGGGCGGTCTGGGAACAAGCCAACCCGCGTCGGGACTTGTTCTGATCAACATGGGAGGCAATGTGGTGGTCTGGGCATTGAAACAGGCAATCGTCGCATCGATCTTATCCGGCGCTCTGGTTGTCGCGGGGTGCACGACCGTGACGCCGAGGGTCGAGCCGACCTCGACGACGAACCACAAGACGAAGGTCGTTCGCACAACGACCGCGCCAAAGGTCGTCAGCCGGAAGAAGGCCACCGCCAAGAAACTGATCAAACCGGTTCAGGATGAAACCGCACCTGTCATTGGACCTTTGGGCGGCGGCAGCGGCAGCGGGGGCAGTGGAGGCGGCGGAGGCGGTTGGGGAGGATGAGCGCCCAATAGCAGGCAACTCCGCCGGCGCACGGCAGGTTGGCGTCACTGATCGAGGCCGACTCGAACCGCTCGCCAAGCAACGGCAAGTGCTTTATGCTCCCATTTCCTGCGGTATCGAGATAGGTTCTCCTGGGCGGGGGCGTTCCATGTTCGAAGTCGTCGTATTCTGTCGAAAAGTGCGCGCGAAGGCCGCGGCCCTTAGCCTGGTCCTCGCAGCGTTGCTGGGCTTGCTGGTCTTCGAATCGCACGCCGCCAACGCCGCGCCGAACTGGACGCTCGATCCTGACGCCTCGGTGCTCACCTATCAGTCGGTCAAGAAGAACACGATCGTCGAGACGAACAAGATCAGGAATATCACCGGCACGCTGAGTTCCGCCGGTAACGCCAGGATCAGCTTCGATCTCAATTCCGTCGACACGGGCGTCGACCTGCGCAATGTGCGAATGCGCTTCCTGTTCTTCGAAACATTCAAATATCCGACGGCCGAGCTGACGGCGAAGCTGGACCCGGCCGCCTTTGCCGACTTGCCGGCCAAACGCCGGATCAAGGCAACATTACCGTTCCGGCTGAGCCTGCACGGCGTCGACAAGGATCTGGGAGCGAGCGTCGTCGTAACCATGATCAGCGACACTCAGGTTTCTGTCGCGTCGGAGGCTCCCGTCGCGGTGCATGTCGAGGACTTCGGCCTGCTGCCGAACGTCGACAAGCTGCAGCAGGCCGCCAATGTGACGAACATCGTGCCCACCGCCTCGGTGTCCTTCGACTTCGTCTTTGTCGCCGACGGCAGCAAGCCGGGCGCGGTGCAGACAGTCGCCGCCGGAACCGGCGATGTCGGTCCCGTGGCCACCGACGCCGCTAAGGCCAATTTCAGCGACGAGGAGTGCCTCAACCGGTTTGCCGTGCTGTCGCGCACCGGCGCCATCTACTTTCGCTCGGCCAGCGCCCGGCTCGATGCCAAGAGCCGTCCGCTGCTCACCGAAGTTGAAGGGGTCGTCGGCAAATGCCCGACCCTGAAGGTGGAGGTGTCCGGCTACACCGACTCGGACGGCTCGCCCGAAGCAAACAAGGCGCTCTCCGAACGGCGAGCGCAGGCGGTTGCCGATGCGTTGGTCGCCGGTGGCGTGCCGCGTCAGCAGATCAGTGCCGCCGGCCATGGCGAGGAGAGCCCGGTTGCCGCCAACGACACGCCAAAGAACAAGGCGCTCAACCGGCGCATCGAATTCTCCACCACGAAGCTCGCGAACTGAGGTCGGGGTGGGCTCCCGTGCAATCGCATTTTGCACCGTCTTGCTTCGCGGCTCCGGCCTTGTCGCGCTTGTCCTGCTTTTGACTTTGACGGCCGCCAGTGCCGAGCGCCGCATCGCGCTGGTGCTCGGCAACTCGCAATATCAGCACGCCGCGCCGCTGGCCAATCCCGCGCGCGATGCCCAGGCGATGGCCGAGCGCCTGAAGAACCTTGGTTTCGAGGTGGTCTCTGGCTTCGATCTCACCAAGCAGCAGACCCAGACCACGGTCGCCCAGTTTGCCAAGCAGGTGCGCGGCGCCGATGTGGCGCTTTTCTTCTATGCCGGCCATGGCCTGCAGGTTTCAGGCAAGAACTATTTGCTTCCGGTGGATGCCGCACTCGAGGACGAGACCTCGCTCGACTTTGAGGCCGTGTCGGTCGATTTCATTTTGCGCCAGATGTCTCGCGAGACAAGCATACGGCTGGTGTTTCTGGACGCGTGCCGGGACAATCCTCTGGCCGATGTGCTGGCAAAGACCGCCGGCATCAAGGGTGCAAGCAGTGGCCTTGCGGAAATTCCGATCGAGAATGGCGGCGCTGGAACGCTCGTCGCCTTTGCCGCCAGTCCCAACCAGCTCGCCTATGACGGGTCTGGCGACCACTCGCCCTTCACGACGGCATTGCTCCAGCACATTGGTGAATCCAATGTCTCCATCACCGAAGCGATGAACAGGGTGACCAGTGACGTCTTCAAAGCGACCGCCGGCAAGCAACGCCCCTGGATCAACGTCTCTTTGACCACCGAAGTTGTCCTGCACAAGGTCGATCTCAACGCGCCGCTGATCGTCGGCGAGGCGAGCACCCGGCAAGCTGAAGCCGGCTCTGACGCACGCAACACCGGCGCTTCGCCAAGCCAGAATGCCGATCAGCTTGCGCTTGATACCCTGCGTGCGAAAATCCCGAAGCTGGCTACCGACGGCCCTATCCTTTTCGATCGTCCCATCAAGTTCGGCGACCCGGCGATCGACGGCAAGAGCATCGCCCAACTGATCAAGAGCGAACCGCTTTTCAGTCCGGTGGAAGGCCTCGACAAATCGGTCTGGGAAGGCAAGCACTGCGAGACCTGCCATCAGTGGAATGAGGCCCGGCTTTGCGAGCAAGCGAAGAATTTCGCCGCCAACGACGTCTCGGTCCTGCGCCTGCAGCATCCGCTCGGTACCCGCTTCAAGGTCGCGCTGGCCAGGTGGGCGCAAGGCGGCTGCCAATAATGCCGGACTGATGTCGGCGATGACGGGCGGCGCGTAGGGATCGGCGAATGCCGTTACGCCTCCATCTCCGCCATCTGAATGCCCATTTCGACGAAGGCCGAAAGCACGGCAAACCGGTCCGCCAGCGAGGCCCGGGCCAGCGCGGCCAGAATTCCGGCATTGACGGCATGGGCGGCAGGAAATCCGGTCGACACCATGTTGAGGGTCGGGTCGCGCCACACCGCTGCCAGAGCGATCCAGGCGGCCGGCGTCGCTGGCGGCAGGTCCAGGGAATTGCTCAAGACCGCTTGATGGTCGGGATTGTCAGGTTCGCCGACGCGGTCGTGGACAAGCGCCAGCAATTCGAGATCCCGGTCCGCGAGGAGCTCGGCGAGAGTGCTCAGGCATTCATGTCCCCACCAGACGGCGGCTCGCTCGGGCAGGAGGTAGGCACAGAACGTGATTGCTTCTTCCGGCACGCGCCCGGCAAGCAGGGCTCGGCAAAAATCAAGCGGCGGCTGGCCGGTGGCCAGCGATTTCATGTCCCTGGCGATGGCGGGACAAGCAAGAAACAGATCCCGTGCCGTTCTGTATCCGAGTTCATTGGCCATGGCTGCCATACCCCGAGAGCCACCAGAACAGCACTCAAGCCTGTGGCCGAGCGCCGGTCAAGCGTCAGTCGTTGGCAGGTGGCGGCCAAGGGCGGCATGCGTTTGTCCACAGACAATCGCTTCCCGATTTGATATGATGCCGCCAGCGAAATCCACTTACACAGGAGTGACGGTCATGCGATGGGGCAGTTCAGCCTTGGCATTGGCGGCCATGCTTCTTGCGACGCACGTCTTTGCCGATCCGCTTCAGAAATCGGAAGACATCGTCAAGTTCTTCGCCGGACAGACCGGCAATCTGGGTGCCGCGCGCGGCATCTGCGTCGGCACGGAGGAAGAGTGCAAGAGCAAGGCCGAGAAGACCGGCTCAGATCAACAAAAGACCGGTCTCGACATGATGATCAATTTCGCCCTTGATTCCGCGCAACTCGACCAGATCGCGCGCACCGAACTCGATGAGTTCGCCAAGGCACTGAAGGACAATCGGCTGAGCACGTTCAGCTTTGTCGTTGAAGGTCATACCGATGCAACCGGCCCGGATCGCTACAACCAGGACCTGTCGCAGCGGCGGGCCAAGTCGGTGGCCGCGTTCCTCGAAGCGAGCGGCGTTCAATCGGCGCGGCTCGAAGCGATCGGCCTGGGCAAGTCGCACCCGCGTGTCGCCAATCCCTACGATCCGGTCAACCGACGCGTGGAAATGCGCATCAGGACCGAGTAGGTGGTCGCCGCCAGGCCGATCCTTAACAGCGACACTGGCAAGGGATCTTGTCAAAACGCCGATTCCCCCTTGATGCCTACTGATCAATGTTTGAGCGCGCTGCCGATCACAACGCCGCTGCCGAAAACGAGCGCCCTGGCCAGGAAGTCATTGTTGTCTCTCGGCGGCGGCTCGTCGCGCACAATGGTCTCGCTGCTGCGCCTGCGCTGGACAACCTTCTGTTGCTTGTGTGGCACCGGCTTCAGGGTGCGGGACTTCTGCACGACCTGTTTCTTCGGCGGCGCCGTAGTCTGCTTGCCCGCCTTCAGCTGGTCGATGTCGAGCCTTGCCACCGTGGCGAAGCGGCCGCTCGGGAATTGGTCGAGATACGCCTCGTAATAGGGAATGGCGTTGTTTTTCGAGGCCTCATCCCAAAGGCGTTGCTCGACCTCCCAGGATGGCGGATCGCTGGCCACCGGCTCAGGGGCGGGCGAGGCCGACGTCTTGGCTGCATCGGCGATCGGCGCCGCCGCGGCTTGTGCCGCTGGCTTGCCAAGGAAAACCTCGCGCCCCAGCGATGCGTTGTGCCATGGGCGCTGCCGACCTTGCGTGGCTTCCGTCACGTCGCCGCGCACGCGCGTCAGCGCACTCTGGATCTCGACGCCGGCTTCGGTCAGGTGCTTGGCCAATGCCAGGGAGTAGGGGCTGTCGACGCCGTTGCCGTCGAAAGCGACAGCACCGGGATCGGTCGCATAAGCAATCAAGACACCGCCGGTGCCGACGCCGTCTGCCTTTGCATCCACCGGCGCGAGGCCGGCGCCGAGCGAGCGGCTCTTGGGCAGCGCCGTGGCCAGCGTGCGAGCGAGCGGATTGTCGCGGCAGGCATCGAGGATGATGATGCCGACGGCGGGATCGGCAGGCAGCGCCGCCATGAACTCGTCGATCTGAACTGTGCGCGTTTTGAGATAGGCGGGTGAAGTCAGGTCGGTATCGACCGGTATGAGATAGTTCTTGCCGTCGACCTGCATGCCGTGGCCGGCGTAGAAGATGACCGCGAGGTCCGCGTTGTAGGATTCTTCGGTGAATTTGCTGATCAGGCCATGCATGCCGGCATTGTCCTGGTCGACGCCTTCGATCACTTCGAAGCCGGCGTTGCGCAGCGTCGACGCAATCAGGTGGGCATCGTTCGCCGGGTTAGGCAAGGCAACGGCGTTGACATATTTGCTGTTGCCGATGACCAGCGCGACACGCTTGCTCTCGGCTGTTGCGGCCTGGACGCCGAAGGCGGCAAGGATGGAAAGGACAAGTCCGCTCAAAAGGATGGCAAACAGTTTCATGGATCAGCCCTCCGGCCCATCGGGGCACGGTATTGATGTCTGTGCATGCTCAATTCGTCAGCGACAATGTCGCTTCGTCAAAAATGGCTCTCAGGCTTATGTCGCCCCGACGACAGTTTAGGTTCACCGGGTGCACTCTGGCCTCTGCAAATATTTTGCCGATATACTAGCCGTCAGTGTCAAAATCGTCGACCAGGCAATCGTTGTGTCGCTTTTGAGCAGGGACGGTCACTAACCTGGCTCAAGCCTCTCTTGGATTGAATTGAGCAGCGCGGTTATCGCCTGCTTGTACTTCTCGAACTCCGGCGACGTCTGCCGCACCTCGGTCGTGGTGGTCGTCGGCTGGGTCTGATCGGTCACCACGCGCGGCACTTTCTGCCCCATTTTCCGCTCGGCCCAATCGATGACGTAACCGACGGTCTTGCCGGTCAGGAACGGGTTAGCCTGGATGACGGCTGATCCCAGCACGGCGCTCAATTGCGACGAACCCGGCGCCGCCAGCACCTGGTGCGCCCCCTCCATGCCAAGGAAATGGCAAAGATACAGGCGACCGGCGGTGATCTGGTGGCCGCGGGCGCGCAGGTAGGCCTCCCCTTCGCGCGCCAGATTGCGCACCATTTCGCGCGACAGCGTCGCGTCATAGCGAAGCGCGAGCAGGTCGCCGGTCGAAAGCGATCGGGCAAGGTCGGGACGATAGGTGTTCATCATCCGGATCCAGGTCTTGGTGATGAACTGGCCGGCGCCGGTTGCCGACGAGTTGGGGTTCTTGGCGCGGGCGCTGCCGCCGCTTTCGACGTGGACGATCCGGTCGGTCAGCGTCTCGACCGCGGAATCGCCGGGCCCGCCGGAACTGGCGGAAACGGCGGTGGTGACTGCGGTGACTGTCCCGAGCGGGTCGATCGCCTCGCCGTTCTCGTAGAGCTCGAAATGCAGATGCGGGCCCGTCGAAAGCCCTGTAGTGCCGATATAGCCGATGACGTCGCCGGCCTTCACCTTGGTGCCGACACCGCTGGCGATGGCGAATTTTTGCATATGCGCGTAGCGCGTCTCGCGGCCGTTGGCATGCGTGATCTTCACCAGATTGCCATAGCTGCCGCCATCGCCCTGGAAGGAAATCTCGCCGTCGAAAGCGGCCATGACAGGCGTCCCGACCGGAGCCGCCCAGTCGACGCCCTTGTGGATCCGAACCGTGCCGAGGATCGGATGCTTGCGTGGGCCGAAGGTCGACGTCATCACCCCGGCGACCGGCGTGACCATGCCGTTGCTGACGGTCAGCGAACGAACCTGATCATCGCCGGTCACGCAGGCATACTGGCCATCGCTTTGCTGGAAGACGAAGCAGTCGAGGTTCTTGTCCTTACCCTGGACGCCGACATAAAGCACCCGTCCGGAGATCTCGCCCTGGTCGCGCGGCCTCTGCGAATAGATCATCACCAGACGCTGGTCCTCGCTGGCGAAAGCGTCGAGATCCTGTCCCCTCGACAGATACATGATCGCTTCGCCGATCACGCTGGTCGGCACCTTGTTGCGTGCCGCGGTCGAGTAGATTGCGTCGAGCAGGCGGTACTGCCGCTTGGGCCCGCCCTGGTCCGAGGCACCGGAATAGTTGAAGAGGTCCTCGCTCACCCAGGGGTCGACCCCTGAAACGAAGGCGCCCGCTGCGTTGCGCGTCAGCGTACCGACATAGACGTTCCTTGCGTAGACCGAGACCTGCATCAGCGACAGCGTCGTCGTCTCGCGGTTCGGCCGGAAGCCTCGCATGGCGACCACAAAACCGGCCTCGAGCCCATCGCGCTTGAACAGCGCTTTCAGCGCCTCGCCCGCAAGCCTGGCGTCCTCCTCGGAGAAATGCGCGTCGAGCGCCACGCTTTCCAGGCTGCGGTCGTTGAGAATTTTCACGAAAGTGTCCTCTGTCGCCGCGAAGCGCTGATATTCGCTGGTGACGGTCGCGACTGTGGTGTTGTTCTCGATAGCGGTTCTCTTGAAGGCGGGGAGCGCTGCCTCTCCCTGGTCGATGGTCTCGCCCCAGCCGGCCTCGGGGGAGTCTGCGTCGGCTTTGGGCGCCGAACCGGCGGGGATATCGCCCGCGTCCGGCGGCGCCTGCAGGTCGTTCGCCAGATCGCCCGGTTGGTTGTTGGGCGAAGGTGCGGGCGAGGTCGGTTGCTGATCGTCTGGGCCAGTTGAAGGCTTCGGAGCAGTCTGCCGCTGCGCCTTGAAGAAGGCAAAATCCTCCTGCGTCGACGGGATCGTCGTCATGAACTTCTCGCTGGCGCTCAGCATCACGTCGGACAGAATCTCGATCTGCGGCGAGGCCCCGGAACTATCGAGTTCGGCCGGGCGCGCAACCGTGTGGCCCTTCGCGGCGGTGTCCGCATCGGGCGCCAGCGTGATCCACATCGGGTCACCGGCAAGGTCGATGATGGCCGGCACATAGACCGAGGCGTCGGGCGGCACGTCTTCCATACCTTCGACGGGATGCAGTTCCTCATCCTCGTCGCCGAACGACCAGTTGTCCTTGGTAAGATAGAAGCCGGTGGCGATCGCGATGACGGTGAGCGTTGCAACGCCAGCAAGAACGCGGCGCCAGAGTTTGCGTCTGCGCTCGGCCAAGCGCGCCAGCTTCTTCTGTTTGAAGCTCGTGTCGATGCTGTGCGTCACGGGCTGTTTCCGGTCAGGAAATAGGTCCAGCGCACCTGCTCCAGCGTATCGACCTCGACGAAACGCGCCGCGATGTGACCGCGCTGCCAGCACTCCTCGATGCCACGGATGGAGAAGCGGCGCCGATCAACGCACATCTCGGTCGATCCGTTGAGGATCGCGTGGCCGAACACGTCGGTCGCGTAGAGGTAGATGTAGCGGTTGGCCAGTTCCTCGCGGATGATGTTCACGCACTGGTTGGCGCCGATGGTCCACCAGCCATCGGTCTGATCGGCATTGTCAACCTTCTGTCCGACGGCGAGGTTGACGACGTCGAGCGTCTGGTTGCAGACAGTGAATTCGGCATGCGCCCTGCTCGTCGAGAGGACAACGAGCAGCGCCGCGCCGAACAGCGCGGAAAATGCCAGGCGGTGGGAAAAGTCCGGCAATAATCGAAACCAGCTACGCTTTGTGCGTGACGAGGGCTGGCAAAATGAATGCGAGGGGCGAAGGTCCATCGGCGTTCATATCTATCCGCCGAGCCGGAAATATTTGGCGGTGGCGGAAAACCCCGAGCCGTCGGAGCCGATCTCCTCGAGGATCTTTGGCAAAAGCTCGGAGACCGGTGTCGGTCTCGAGAACATCGCGGCCTGGATGTCCTTCGGTCCGGTGATCA
Organism: Mesorhizobium sp. B3-2-1; assembly: GCF_006439515.1. Lineage (NCBI taxonomy): Bacteria > Pseudomonadati > Pseudomonadota > Alphaproteobacteria > Hyphomicrobiales > Phyllobacteriaceae > Mesorhizobium > Mesorhizobium sp. B3-2-1. The sequence continues at coordinate 30,432 of NZ_VFTI01000039.1, forward strand.
CCAGCATGATCTGCGGCAGGGCCTTGCCGGCCGCCTTGTCGGCGGCGCCTAGACCGATGGGGATGTTGAAAGTCGCCTTGTCGGCTTGCGCCACGATGCGATCGTCGAGGTTGAAGGCGATGCCCCTGTGGTCGATCAGCATGACGTTGGAAACCAGCCCGCCATGCGTTACCAGCGTGCCGCTGATCGGCGCGCCATCCGGCACCGATGTCCGGTCGAGAACGAGCTGCGGACTTTCCGCACGGTTCCGGTCGATGAAGCGCAGGAAGTTTGTCACTTCACACTGGGGTTGCTCGATGAGACGGACGCTGATGTCCGGCTCGACATGGAACCTCGACCGAAAATCATTGAGCATCCGCTCGAACGGCTGCACGGCCCTTGCGAAGCCCTCGATGGCGGGGGCGCTGGCATTGTCCGGTGTCAGCGACGCGTAGAAGCAGTCGCCGCCGCTGAAGTCGCGCACCCATGAGGCGCGTTGCGCCGTCTCGTCGACCGCCTTCGCCGGCGGAACCGCCGGCTTGGGCACATTGATCGCGACTTCGGTATTTTCGGGCTGCGTGGTTACCGGCAACTGCGGTTGTTGGGACGGCTGCGCCGCCTGCGTTGGCTCTGATGGCGCGGTTGGTTGCGGCTGGCTGGCGGTCGGGGTCGGCGCCGGCTGTTCAGCCGGCGGGCTGGTCGGCTGCGCCGGCACGGGGCTCTGCGCAATCGGAGGCGAGGAGGCGTTCGGCTTGGCCAATTTGGACAGGGTGTCGACGAGGTCGGTTGCGCTTGGTTTTGTCGCCGGCGGGGTTGCCTCCTGTGCCGGCTTGCCCTCTGCCACCACCTGGCCTGGCTCGAACGCCTTCGGCGGCGCGCTGGCTGGTTTTGACGAGTTCGCACTCTCCTCAGCCTTTGGCACCGGCACTGCCGTTGGCGGGTTCGCGGCCGGCGTCTGGGCAGGCTTGGTCTCGACCGAGGGCACTTGCGCTCGATTGTTGTTGGCCGTCAATTCGGACTGGGCGGCCGGCGCCTGCTCGGCGGGGTGCCGTGATTCTGTCGCCGGCGGCACCTCGGGCTTGGGGGTCGGTACGGGGATTTCGGTGGGCTTGGCCGGCTCCGGCGTCTGCTCGCCCGCCGCCTCCGCCTGGTTCTCAGCCGGTATTGGGGTCTTCACCTGTACATCCGGCAGGGCAGGTGGCTTCACCGTTTCGACGGTGGCAGCGCTGTCAGGTTTTGACGGCTCCGGCCGAGGCTGCACCGGTGATTGTGGCTGAGGTTTCGATGCTTCCGCTTGCGGTGTTTGGGCCACCGGCTTCGGTATCAGAGGCTTGAGTTCCTTTTCGGCCGGCGATGGCGCCAGCATGCCACTGAAGTAAACGCCGCCCCCCAACAGGACCGCCAGCGTCACAAGGCCGCCAGCGATGGCCGGCATCCGCGACGATTTTCGCGGCCCAGCCGGCGTGGTGGCGCTGGCCGGCGCGGGCGTCGGCGCGGACCCTGGTTGCGACAGATGCGCCGGCCGCACGTGTTCAACGAAGCGCTGTTCGCCCGGAGACGCCGAAGGCTGGAGCCTGGACTTGGGCAGTGTCGTCCAGCCGGCGCGCAGCAAGCCCGAGCGTTCACGCGAACCATACGATACCGGCGGCAACGTCACGTCGACATCCTCGCCACGCGTTTCCCTGGCGATCTCGGCCATGCTGGCCGGCCGATCGCGCGGATCCGGCTGCAGCATCGCGGCAATGAGCTCTTGGAAATCGGGATCTATGTCAGACAGGTCCGGCACGGTCCGGCGTTTCTCGATCACCTCGTATTGCGAGCCGCCCATATCGAGCGGCTTTCCGCGCAATGCCGCGGCGAGCACCAGGCCGAGGCTATAGATATCGGACTGCTCGCTGACCTCACCGCCATAGAGGCCGAGCTGTTCGGGCGAAACGTAATTGTATTTGCCGGCGAACTTCCCGCCGATCAGCGTTTCACCGCCTGCGGCCGCCGACCGGGCGATGCCGAAATCGATGATCTTGGCGCTTTCCACCCGCCCGCCAGGCAGAATGATGTTGTCCGGCGAGAGGTCCCGGTGAACCGCGCCCGCCTGGTGCACCGCGGCGAGCCCCGATGCCAGGCGATGGCAAAGCCGCCGCACGTCTTCCGCCCGCATCGGTCCGCGACGCATCACGTCGAACAGGGACTGGCCGTCCACGAACTCCATCGCGAGATAAGGGCGGCCGATCCTCGGATCGATGGTGAAGACGTGATAGCGCACCACAGCGTCATGCGACAGGTGATTGAGGATCGACGCTTCCTTGCGAAACAGCGACAGGATCGTCTGATCGCGGGCGAATTCTGGCAGTACGATCTTGATCGCCACATGGTCGCCGGTTTGGATGTTGTGGCCGCGATAGACTTCTCCCATGCCGCCGGAGGCGATCCTCTCGTCGAGTTCGTAAATGCCGCTGAGCTGCGTGCCGACGCCGGCATAGATGTCGTTCGTCGATATCCGGGTCTTGTCGTCGTCGCTCATCTCGCCAGGCTCTCCGCTTCGGACCGATCCGAATGGAGCGCACCGTTGCGCCCGCCGCCGATCTTCACGAGTACGATGGTCACATTGTCGGTTCCGCCGCGCGCCAGCACCGTCTCCAGCAGGCTTCGGCACGCCGCCTGGGGCGTTGCGGATATCACCGCGGCTTCGATCTCGGCGTCGCTGACATGCGCCGTCAGTCCGTCGGTGCTCAGGATGAAAACATCCCCCGGCATCAGCTCGCCCTGCTGGAAATCGATCTCGAGTTCATCGCTGACGCCGACGGCATGGGTGATGACATGGCGGCGCGGCCAGGTAAGCGCTTCCTCTGCGCTGATCATGCCGCGGTCCAGCAACTCCTGGACCTCGGTGTGATCCTTCGAGACCTGAAAGATCGCGCCGTTGCGGACCAGATAGATGCGGCTGTCGCCGGCCCACAGGCCAGCGAACCGTCCGTCCATGGCAAGCAAAGCCGCGAAGGTCGAGCCGATGGTGATGCCGCGGGATCGCGAGATGGTACGGATCTCGGAATTGGCGCGGCTCAGCCGGTCTTCGAAGCGCGCACGAAGGTCCGGCGCCGAGCTCGCAATGCCGATCGTCGCCAGATGATCGACGATGCTGGCCGACGCGACCTCGCCGGCCTCGTGCCCGCCCATGCCATCGGCCACCACCCACAGGCCGGTCTGCGGCTCTATCAGGTAGTTGTCCTCATTGTGGTCGCGCACGCAGCCCTTATGGCTCACGCCGAAGCTTTCGATGGGAAGGGCGACAGAGCTCAATTTGCCACCAAGCGCTTCGCGAGCGTCCTCTGTGACCAAGCATGGGCAGGGTGCCCAGGTCACTCTGCCACAAGCGCATACGTTAGAGTACCGAAATGAACGCTGTGGCTGGCGGTGCGCTGGAACACAGCCATGTCAGAACGCCTTCGGACAGCTGAAGCCGGACAGGGCCGGCAGCAGGAAGGGATTGGGCCCGGGTCCGGTCTGCATGGTGTAAGCGACGTCTCGTCCGCCGATCACGAAGCGGGCTTCGGTGTTGGCGCTATTGGCGGTGATGGTCGCCTTGTCCAACAGACGCCTCAAGGCCCACGGTCCTTCGAATCTGAGAGCGGAGTCGCGGCCTGGCATTTCCGGCATCAGGCTGAGGCTGGCGGAACCAGAGGCTGTGCTGTTTGGCCAGGTCACTGTGCTTGGCGCGCTCCCCGTCTGGCTGCTCTGGACGGTCTGGCCGTCGATGTTGAGAACCGCGTTGTTAGCGTCGCTATTCAGCGAAAAAGGCGTGAAGGTAATCGAAACCGACGGCACCGAGCCGCCGGAAGGGAAGAAGGCGCTGCGGATTTCGGCGGCCGCCTGAAATGATTTCAAGGTCGACTTCGCCAGGTCGCGGCTGGAGCGGACATCCTGCCTCCAGGTCCATTCCTGGCCGGTCATATCGATCAGCGGCGCAAGGTTCTGCGCGAAGAAGCGGTCCATCAGCCCGCCCGGCGCGAAGAGTTTGGCGAAATCCGCTATCGAGATCTCTTCGGTGCCGTCACTGGCGAAGGGATAGCGACCGTTGACCGCCTCCTCGCAGGCTCGCGTGACCGTCTGGTCGAGGTTCTGGTTGAGGTTGGCCACCGAGGCTTCGGCGACATTGCCTTCAAACTCGTCCGCTGCCGCGTTGACCATGCGCGCCAGCGGCTTCGGAAGGCGGGAGGCATTGGCGCGCAGCGTGGAGATCTGCAACTGCAGGTTGGCGTTGACGCGTTCGGTCTGTGAAGGGACATCGGCCGAAAGCTTGAGGCTTTGAAAGATGTCGCGGAAATTCCGCGTCAACGCATCGAGCGGCCGCCTTCCACTGACGCCGCTAACCAGGGCCTGGAACGATCGAAACTGTGCCTCGACGCCCGCGCCGGCATTCTGCGCGACAGCCGAGTCCAGTCCGGCTCGGCTCTGCGACTTGCCGCCGGCGATCTGCAGGCCGATGCGTGCCAGACCTTTGGCCATGCTGGGTGGGTCCTCTTGCGCTGCGCTGCTCTCGCCCTCGGCCGTGGTGTTCTGCTTCGTCAATGCAGTCTCATCGGCGATCGCCGTGAACAACTGATCGAGAGGCGAGTCCGACGCGGCGAGGGCGGAAAGCGCGAGATATTGCGGCTTGTCCTTGAGCAACGCCTTGAACTTCAGCTGGTCGAGCACGCGGTTCCATGCGGAGGAGAATTCCTCGCCGTAGCGGTCGATCAATTCGGGACCGAGCTTGGGCAGGTCCTGGTCGATGCCGCCCTGTTCGCCGCCTCCGCCGAGCACCCACTGGTCGCTGACGAGCATTTGCGCGATGCGCGACAGCTGTGGCAGGAAGAAGCGGTTGAAGCCGGCGCGCGTGTAAAGTCCAGGAACGTTGAGATCGGCGAGATCGCTGCCATCCATGCGTTCGAACAGCAGCTGCGCCTCGGGGCCGGCTTTCGCTGCAACGGAGAGGTCTTCCAGCCTTGCGGCGTAGACCGCCGACTTGATCAGCGCCGAAGCGCGGTCGGCAAGGCTCATGCGCCCAAGCGAGCGTTGCGCGGCTTCGATCAGTGGCTGGTTGAGTTCGAAGACGGGATCGTAGGCGTCGTCGAGCGCGAGCATGGCGCGCAGATGCTTTTCGAGCTGCGCGCGGCCCTCGCGGTTGCTTTCGCCGGGATAGCGGTTCTCTTCCCAATCCTGCCTCATCCAGGAAACGATCAACTCGTCATCGACCTTCGGGGCCTTGCCGCCCAGCATCAGGTAGATCTTCAGGGGCTCGTAGAGCGCGATCGGATCGGCCATCTTGGCCTGGATGGTGCGCTCGGCCTGCACCAAGAGCCGCGAGCGGAATGTCCGCTCGAGCGCTTGCCGATAGGCAGTTCTGGAGGCAGATAGCAGCCTCTCGTGCTGGCTAAGCCCGAACGTCTCCTCGATCGACTTTGCCTGGTCGCCGTTCTCGAAGCCGGCGGGCAGGTTGCGCAGCTGGTCAAGCGGGCCGATGACGTTTTCCAGGTCGACGTCGGTCACCGTCGTGCTCTTGAGCAGCGAATCGGCGCTGTCGCGATACTGTGCCATAGCCTGCCTGGTGGAGGTGATCAGCGACTTGTTGGCGAAGAAGCTGAGGCCAAAGGCGCCGAGCGCCGCCAAGGCCGCCAGCGCAATCGCGGCGAGGCCGACAAGTCTCGCGAGCCTGGTGCGCCGTTCGGCCGTTCGGTCGAAGGATACCCAGCCCGATTCCGGGAAGATCACCTTGGTCAGGAGATCGTGCAGGAAGAAGCTCTTGCCTGTGCCGGAAAGATGCGCCTGCGAGGTGGTGCCGAAGCTGCGGCCGATTGCGCCCAGCACCTGATCGAACGGTGTTCCTTCCTGGGTACCAGAGGAGAAATAGAGGCCCCGAAGGCTGACATTCACCCGCAATCGAGAGGCATCGAACAAACTGCCGATGAAATGCGTTATCCGGTTCCTGAGGGCACCGAACTGCGCCGGGAAGCCGAAGATGGCGATGCGCGCTACCGGGTCGGCCTCTTCCTGCAAGCGATCGACAACTTCTTCCGCCAAGCGCTTCGCCAGACCGTCGAATTCGGCCGGCGCCTCGCCGGCCATGTTCCTTGTGCGATCGACGGTCTGGAACGTCGTGCCCCACACCTTGCGCCTGCGCGATCCGTCGAATTCACCGAAATACTCCATGAAGCCGGAGACGAGATCGGCCTTGGTGAAAAGCAGATAGACGGGAAACTGGATCTTCAGCGTCTCGTGCAATTCGCGCAGGCGGCTTCTTATTTCGGTGACATGTGCCTCGATATGCTGGTCGTCGAGGCCAATGAGATCGGCGAGGCTGATGGCGAGGATCACGCCGTTGATCGGTTGCCTGGCGCGGCTTTTCTTGAGCAATCCGAGGAAAGCAAGCCAGCTTGCCTTGTCGCGCTCGCGGTCCGATTCCTGCGTCGTATAGCGGCCGGCCGTGTCGATCAGCACCGCTTCATCGGTAAACCACCAGTCGCATGACCGCGTGCCACCAACGCCCGCCACCGGCTGGGCATTGCCGGAGCCCGCAAGTGGAAATTTCAGCCCGGAATTGACCAGCGCCGTCGTCTTGCCGGCGCCTGGCGGGCCGATGATGATGTACCAGGGAACGTCATAAAGGAAGTTGCGCTTGCGGCTCGTCCGCTTCAGCGTCGCTATGGCTTCTCTCATGCGCGCTTCGAGCATCTGTGAATCGTCGCTCCGCTCGTCGCTGCGCACAATGGCCATTTCGAGCGCCTTTTGCGCCTTGCGCCTTTGCCAGGAGCGAATGCCATAGAACAGCGCCAGCACCGCGACGGTCACGCCGATGATGACCGCCCTCAGCCACACGGATCCAAGCGGGCGGGTATCGGCGAAGCGGATCAGCGGTCCGGCATACCATACGGCGGCCGAGAAGCCGACCAACGCAAGCACGCTGAAGATCCGCAGCACCCAGCGGATCAGCCGCTCCTCGCCGCGCCCGCTCACAACGACTCCTCCTTCGGGATCATCACGTCGACGCGGCGGTTCTTGGCGCGGCCGTCCGCCGTCGCATTGTCGGCGATGGGCTCGTCTTCGCCCTTGCCGTCTATGCTCAGACGCGATGGATCCTTCAATTGCATGGCGATCATCGCCTGCACGGCCTTCGCGCGGGCGACTGAGAGATCGAAATTCGATTTGAACGCGCTCGACTTCTTTGGCTTCACATTGTCGGTGTGGCCGACGATCTTGATCGGTCCGGGTTCGGCGTCGAGGGCCTTGGCGATATCGGCCGCGATAGGCTGGAACTGCGGCTTCAACTCAGCTTGGCCGGATGCGAACAGAAGCCGGTTGCTGATCTCGACAACGATGAAGTCACCCTTCGTACCGACGTTCAGTCCGCCGGCGGCGACCTCCTGGGCGAGTGCCGTGCGGATGCGGTCGATCTGCGTGGTGTTCGGCGGAGCGGGTGGCGGCGGGTTGGCTTGCACCGGTTCGGCGGGTGTCGCCACGCTGGCGCGTTCAATGGTGACCGGGGTGGAAGGATTGAGCGCCAGCAACTCGCCGGCGGTCGCGTCGCCTTCGTCCGTGATCAATACACGCAGCCCGAAAAAGGCGGCCGTCACAAGGGTCGCTGCGGCGGCTGCGATCGTCCACAGAGGCAGCCGCCCTCCTGGCCTGGCCATTGCCGCCGCCATGGCTTGCCACCGAGGCGAAATGTCCTCGGCGGCGCGCGGCCTGAAATAGCGCAGCGTGTCGTAGACGTCTTGCCGAACGCGCTCGAGTTTGTTCCGTTCGCCGGACAATCCCCGATACTGGCCCTCGAACCCCAGCGACAGGCAGGCATGCATCAATTCGAGCAGGTCGTAATGCGCTTCAGGCTTGGCGAGGATGTTGTTCAGCGCTTCATAGAAGCCGGTGCCTGTCGGTCGTGTGTGGAAGAACTGCACCACCAGACTGTGCTGAAGCCAGGTTTCCTTGTTCGGCCAGGGCAGGTTGCCGACGAGATCGTCGGCGGTCTCGCAAAGCGCAAATTTCGCGATCCGTGCGTCTTCTTCCCCAATACCGGCTTTGGCAATGGTATGGTCGAAGGTCTCGATGGCGTCTGCGATATGCTCCGCCAAGGCTGCGGCTTGCCGTTCGACCGGTATCAGCCGCAGCTGACCGAACAGCATGAGCAAGGGGGCTGCGGCGGCAAGGATAGGATTTGTCGCGGCATACTTCACGCCAGCGGTGGCGTCGAGCAAGGCGTCCTGCTGCAACGCCGGTGCCGCCGCGGGCTCAGCTCCGTGGCTGGCCCCCTGAAAGACCACGGTTCCGGACGACCAGCCGGGGGGGATTTGTCGGCCGAGGCCGGGGTCGAACACCGTCGATTCCCTGGCGGGTGATGGAGCACCGGAACTATCGGGAGCCACGCGCGGCTTTTGCCTTGGCCGTGGCGCACGGATGACGGTTTTGTCCGGCGGCTCGGAGGGATCGTCCTTCGAACTCATCGGCGCACCACCGTCGAGGTGCTATGGGGATATTCCAGGCGGGATGATAGGGGCGTACCAGGCAGGGTATCAACAGCGTGCCGGATGGAAAGACTGATCTTGCCGAAACATGACATTCCTGCACACGCCCCAAGCCACGCCGCTTTGCCAGCCAGGCAAGCACCCATGCGCTATCCTAGTCGCACCCGAAGCCGATTGAAATCGGAAAGCAGGAGGATCAAGGAAGCGGCTCCGTCTAGCGGTCCCTCACACAGCCCGTAAGGGCGTTGCTGACGACATTGGCCGAGCGCGGCTATTTCTGCTTGCCAGGCTATTTCTGCTTGCCAGCCTTCGCGTAGGCTTCTGCGAAATAGGCGAGGAAGACGTCCAGCATACCGTTTTCGTGCTTGTCCTCCATCGTCCGCCACGTTGCCACGAGCGCATCCCAGGCTTGGCTTTTCCTGGATGAAAAGGACGCAGGCGGGATTCTTTTGGCGATCGCCTCCGGCGACAGGTCGTCGAGCAGCCTCGAGAGCGCGGCCTGCATGGCGGCGTAGGTCGCGATTTCGTGGGTCTTCAGGTCGCGGAACGCATCCTCGATGCTATGCCTGGCGTCGAGATAGCCGGCCCGGCGCTTGGCAAACATGATCTCGAGTATGTCGTCGGTGCCCGGCACGAATTTCAGTGGGTTGTTGTCATCGGCGCCGATCATCGTGCGGTGCGCGCTTTTGGCGAGCACCTTGGCCGCCGCGCGCGCCTTGAGCAGCAAGGACAGTTGCTCAACCGTGGTTCTCAACACCGCACCGATCTCGGCAGCGACATCATTCGGGTCGCGCGACTGCAACAACTCCGGCGATAAGCCGGCCGCCCTGGCGATATCGCGCAGTATCCCGTCCGCTTCCCCTGGCTGCCTGGCCGGGACAGCGGGGCTGGGCTGCAGCACTGGGGACGTCGACACCGGCGTTGCCTCCGCCGGCTTGTGGAATAGTGCGCTGCCCAGTTCCAGCGGCGTTCCCGTCGAGGGCGGCAACTCGCGTTGCGTCGAACCGGTCCTGGCTTGGGGATGACCGGTGGCGACGCGCTCTTCGTCGACCGAAACGGCGACGACATAACGGCCGATCAGCAGCCGGTCGCCTTGGGCCAGCCGATGCGGCGCATTCATGCGCTGGCGGGAGCCGTTGACGAAAGTGCCGTTGCGCGAGACGTCATGAAGCCAGAACGAGCCAGTTTGATAGCGGACTTCGCAATGCCGGCCCGAGATGATTTTTTCAGGGTCCGACAGTGTCCAATCGCAATTTTCGCGCCCGATTTCGAAGCTGCGGTCGCGGGCGGTATAGCTCGTCGCGATGCCTGGCGGCAGTCTGTCAACATTGCTGATCTGGAGCGAAATGAACATTCGACGCCACTGGCAACCCTGAAATCCTAGACATTCTAGCATCTTGCCAGCGCAGTGGGACAGGTGTCCTTCACATGAATGCATGCCACGGTTTAGCCATTGCTTCTGTTTGGCCTCCATCAAACATATGCTAGGCTTGCAGCGGTCCGATGCGGTGAATTCGAATACCTCTCGTGCGTAATGCAGTTTACGGAGCGGGGGCTTCAATCCATCACACTGGCGGCCGCGTCCAGGAGGGGCACGACCCATGCCGAACGAACGTGCCACGGTTGTACACACGCCGGTTAGCGCCGATGTGCTGACCTTTACCCATCTTGTCGGCCGTGACGAGATCAGCCGAAGTTTTGCCTATACCGTCGGGTTCGTCAGCAAGAGCCGTGACGTCGATCCACTGAAGATGCTGGGCGGGGTCGTTTCGGTCGAAGGTGAATCCGATCCAAAGCGCTGGTTCAGCGGCCTGGTGTCGGATTTCAAGCTAACTCGCATCGAGGACCGGCTGGCGTTCTACGAGGCAACTGTCAGGCCATGGCTCTGGTTCCTCGGCAACACCACCGACTGCCGTATTTTCCAGAACATGACAGCGGTCGAGATCGTTGAAAAGATATTCTCGAAATACGGCATCGCCAAATTCGAGAAGCGGCTGCAGGGGTCTTATCCCTCGCGCGAATATTGCGTGCAGTACGATGAGAGCGATCTCGATTTCGTGCAGCGGCTACTTGAGCACGAAGGCATCTTCTATTTCTTCGAGCATGACGAGGGCAAGCACACGCTGGTGCTGTGCGATGCGATGAGCAAGCTGAAGCCGGTGCCCGGCTACGAAAAGGTGCTCTATAATTTCGAAGGCCACGGCTCGCGGCGCGACGTTGAATACATTACCGAATGGATCCCAGGCAGCGCGGTGCGACCAGGCGCCTATGCCCATGCCGACTATGATTTCGAGAAGCCTGGCGCCGATCTGATGGCGAAATCGGCCCAGCCCTTCAGCCATAAGGAAGCCTCGGGCGAAAACTATCGCCAGCCCGGCGCGCATCTCGATGTTGGGCGGGGCGATAAGATTGCGGGTATCCGGCGCGAGGAACTCCAGGCGGTGCACCAGCACAGCACGGCGGTGGGCACCGTGCGCGGCCTTTTTTCAGGCTGCAAATTCACGCTCGAAAGCTTTCCGCGCGACGACCAGAATACGGAATATCTTGTTGTGAGCGCGGAATACCGCCTGTTCGATCCAGGCTATCGGACCCAGAACGAGGCCCACAGCGAGAATTTCAAGGTGGTGCTGGGCGTGGCGCCCATCAAATTGCCCTACCGGCCACCGCGCATCACGCCGCGTCCGATCATGCGCGGCCCGCAGACAGCGACCGTCGTCGGCCCGTCGGGCGAGGAAATCTTCACCGACAAATACGCGCGTGTGAAGGTACAATTCCATTGGGACCGCCTCGGCAAGAAGGACCAGAACTCGTCCTGTTTCGTGCGCGTGTCGCAGACCTGGGCCGGTAGCGGCTGGGGCTTCATCCAGATCCCGCGCCTCGGCCAGGAGGTCATCGTCGATTTCATCGAGGGCGATCCCGACCTGCCGATCATCACCGGCCGTGTCTACAATGCCGCCGAAATGCCGCCCTACGCGCTGCCGGCCAACGCGACGCAATCGGGCTGGAAGTCGAATTCCTCGAAAGGCGGCGGAGGTTACAACGAGCTAATGTTCGAGGACAAGGCCGGTTCCGAACTGGTCAATTTCCAGGCTCAGAAGGACCACCATCTGCTGGTCAAGCACGACCGTAAAAAGACGGTGCAGCACGACCAGTCCGACCGCATCGACCACGACGCCAAGCACTCCGTCGGCCACAACCTCGACGAGGATGTCGGGAACGACAAGACGGTCAAGGTCGGGGTCAATCAGACCACCAACATCGGCAGCAACGACACCGAGACGGTGGGCGCCAACCGCTCGCTGACGGTCGGCGCCAATGAGACGATCCATATCGGTGCCAATTCGTCGGAAACAATCGACTCCAACCATTCGCAGACGGTCGGGCTGGTACAGACGGTGACGGTGGGCGCGGGTCGCATCGACACCGTGGGCGCCACAGAGACGCGCAGTGTCGGCGCGGCGCAGACGAACACGATTGGTGCGTCGCGCAGTGTGACCGTGGGCTCGGCGCAAAGCCACGACATCGGCGCCGCAGACAGCTGGAATGTCGGGGCGGGGCAAACGGTCAATGTTGGCGCCGATCAGAGTTTCACTGTCGGAGGCGAGCATACTTCCGAAATCGGCAAGGGCCGCACCACCAAGGTAGCCAATGATGATTCCACTGAGGTGGGCGGCGCGCGCGCGCTCAAGATAGCAAAAGGTAGCGCTGTCGAAATCGGCGAAGACGGCGCCATCAAGGTGGGCAAGGCCCTGCTGATCGAAGCGGGTGATTCCATAATGATTAAATGTGGTTCGGCGGGAATTGCTTTGAAGAAGGATGGAACGATCACGATCGAAGGAAAAGACATAACCATCGTAGGTTCAGGTGAGATTGGCGTCAAAGCCTCGAAAGACATCACCATGAAGGGCAGCAAGATCAATCAGAATTAGGGTTGGCTCGTATGACGAAGGCCGTTGGGAAGACCAAGATCAGTGAAAAGATCGAAGGCGTGGTGATCGGCGTTTTCCTCGGCTTCGGTGAGGACGCGCCGCTAGTGGTTTTTCCGGGCAATCCGAAGCAGACCGCCATTCCGGCTCGTAGCTTGACGGAGCTCAACTCATCGATGATCGGAGCCGAAGTGGCGTTATTGTTTCAGGAGGGCGATCTGGGACGGCCTCTTATCGTTGGCCGGATCGTCGAGCCAGCGCGCAAGGCGGCGCCGGCACGGGTTATCCGCGACGGCGAGAATGTAAAAATCGTCGGCGACGAGCGGATCGAACTGCGCTGCGGCAAGGCCACGATCATCATGGAGAAGGATGGCCATATCACGATACGTGGAACCTACCTGACCAGTCACGCCAGCGCCGCGAACCGTATCCGCGGCGGATCCGTGAATCTCAACTGATGCCAGTGCCTGTTCTCCCGGAAATCGTCCGTCAGCATGCCGAGATGGCGGCGTTCCTATGGACGGTGTACGACTATCACCTGCTTCATCCAGACGAGAACCCTGATATGGACGAGGTGCGCCTGGCGCGCCTTGTTGCAAGGATCGAGGCGCATTTGGACGGCTTGAGGGTAGCGGGGCCCGAAGGGCTGGCGATCGCCACAAAAGCATATGAGGCGTTTCCGGAGGCGGGCGAGCTCTTCGTCCTGCGCATGCTCTCCGTACCCGATCCACCGCGCATTGCGGCGCTCGATCTCGAAAAAGTTCGAGGCTATCTGGCCGCTGCAAAGCGATGATTGCAGGCCTTTTGACGCGGCCTGGCGTTTTCGGGCGACATGTCTCACAAGAACCTGCGAGACATGTCGATTATGCTGGCATGAAGGCCCTTGTCATATCCGAACTCGAATCCGGACCAGGTTGACCCGTCGAACACGAAGACTTCTTTCCAACCAACCACGACCATGAATTCGCTCGACGCCTGCATCGCATATCCGTACCCCAACTCTCTGAGCGGGGCGAGCTTCAGCGCCTTCTGGACATAGAGGCCATACTCATCGTCGCCCCAATAGCGCTTGCCCTTGAATTCGCAAATCGAGAAGAAGTCCCGGTCAGGCGCTTCGATGGCCGTAAGGTCGTCTTCGAAGTACTGGAAGCAATAGCCGTCTTCGCAGCCTATGTTTACAACCTCGTCCTCGGCAACTTGAAGCGCATTGATCGAGCGGTTGAAGTTCAGAGGAATTCTCTTCCAGCCGCTGCCAGCAAGGCGAAGTAACGTGCCGTCGTCTCCCGCCACATGAACAGGCCCGTTGCGCGCGCCATGCATGGCCCGTAGGAAAGATTTGGCGATCGGCTTGATTGTCCGCCAGGCATGGCCTTCGGCAACGCAAACAGTTCCATGCTCGCCATACAAATAAACCGCGCCGCCTTCATGATGGTAGAGCTTGTTAAAGAATAGGTCGGGGGTTCCGCTGGCAGCATGTGCGGTGCCGTGGAGGAAATGGGTCGTGCCGCCGATTTCCAATGCGACGTGGTCGATTGGGGTAGGGCTGACATGCGCGAGGATAAGATTTGGAACCTCGAGCAGTGTCTCGTAGCGAAGTGTCTTTCCATCGAACAGGACTTTCAGCAGATATGAGTGCCCGATTTCGTCGTTTTCGTCACTCATCTGAACCGAGACGCTGAAATATCTCCCCTCTAGATGAAATCCGCTCATTACCTCTACGTCGATCTGATCCGGCCTGAGATGGGCGAATGGGTTTTTCGACGTCATCGCTAAACGCTCCTAGCGCATCGTATACATATTATTAAGTTTTTCTTGTGTTTTTGCGGGAACGACGACGCTCTGTATATAAGCCATAAAGATCATCTTCAGACATTTCTGGATATTCTCTCTTGTCTTCGGGCTCGCGTTTTTGGTCTCTTTATGACTGACTGCAACAGCTTCGGCAGCCTTGTCGACGCCACCTCTCAACTTTGGTGGTTGCCCCTGATTGAGCCGCCTGGTATTGTAATCACTCATCATGTTGGTTTTTAGATTATGCGGAGAGCCCTTCTTGCTACCCTTTCCTGTTTGATACCCGCCACCCTTTTTATGCTTGTACGATCGAATACAGACGCAAGGTGCGGTATTTTGATCGTAATTCCTCCATTTTGGGTATGAGATATTCTTCGCACGATCGCTCTGAAAATATTCATTGCTGACGAAGTGCTCGGATTCATATCCGTCGGGACATTTCTTGTCTTCGTGGGCATGCAGTCTCATGTTGTGCTTCTGCAGAAGGGTTCCGCAAGTCACGTTTCCCATATTGACTGTCAGGATATGAGCCCAGGGGATGGCTGCCGTTGCGGCAGTCGAGGCGTGGTTGTTGGTCGACAGATCGGTGAACCGGATCACCGGCTCTCCGTCGAACTTCACGTCGTTGGACCAGGAATTGAAATATTCCTTGCCGGTGTTGGTCGAGGTGATGATGCCCTTCTTGGCCGCACACCCGGCCTCGTCGCCAGAGGTCTTTGAAAGGTCGGACTTGTTCTTGATGTTGACGGTTTTGCCGGAGATTTTGACCGTTCCGGTACCCTGCTCGGTATCGCTGGACACCCCGAACAGGGGGTACGGGACAGGCACGCCAGGGGGCGTTGCGGGATTTTCCGGGGGCGTGAAGCAAACGTCCGGGAAGGCAGCGATTGTCTTGCCATCGCTTCCCTGGCCAGAAATTTCCAACCCATTGGCGAAGACGTTTCCCATCAGACGGCCCGCCCAGTGAAGACGGCCGCCCCGCAGGCACCCGTGTCGTTGGAAGCTTCAACGAGCACGGAATCGCCCATAGCATAGCCCTTGGCCGCAGCGGTGAATGCCCAACCCAGCATGAGCGGCACCACGGCCGCTCCAACATTCCCCAGGGTTTCGCCGGGCGACCAGATATCCATGAACTCGCGGCGGCCACGGGTCAGACGCAGGGTGGCTAGGGCGCTCTGCCTGAACCAGTATTTTTCGCCGATCAGGTCGGAGATGCGATAGCCGACACGATGCATGGCGATACCGGTCTCCTCAAGCGCGGTCAGGTAGGCGGCGGTCATGCCGTCGCCCCGCGACGCCAGATCGTCCGGATTATAGATGAAGGCAGGCTCTCGGCTGAGCCCGAGGCCATGCAGGCGAAGACCGCCGGTCGTTGGGCGGGGGCAACAAAGGATCGCGGCGGCCGCCTCGCCGGGGATGAATCCGTCCGGATTGTCTGTGACCAACAGTCGGTTTTCGGCAAAGTAGTGCGTGACAGTGCCCGCCGTCAGGTAGCTGTCGACGCCGACGATCATCACGAAAGGAGCTTCGCCGGCCGAGAGGATTCTACGAGCTTGTTCCAATGCGAGCAGCCCGGAGGGACGACCATGCGCCACGATCCGTGCTTTGTTGGGACTGGTCAACTTGGTAATCGAGGCCATGCGAGCGAGCATACGCTGGCCGTCCGAGGCCGGTCGGCCGGGGCGATCGTCTTCGGCAAGGCACAGAATGAGGGCAGCGGAGCCTCGCGCTTCCGGCGCACCGGCAAAGGCTTCGGTGATCGCCATCGCGGCAAGGTAGGCCATACGCTTCTCGCCGACCCAGTCACCGGGCAGGGGAACGGGCGCGCCGATGAGGTGCTCTCCGCCCGAAGCGAGAAAACCTGTCTCCTGAAATCCGTCTATTCCAGCTCGCATCGCTGCGCATGACGAGGGTGCGTCGAGACCGACGGCGGTTACCATGCCGATCGAAACGACGTCGATCGCCGCGCTCATGCAGCTTCATCCTCGGATGCGACCCCCGTGGCGCGAACATAATCCCGGCCGGTGGCTCGCGCTCGCAGCATCGACTGGGTCGGCGCACCGATCCAGCATTCGGTGAAGTCGAGGATCGTGCGGTGAATGCGCTGAGATACACGCCAAACTAGGGAGAAGCGGCGATTCTCGGGGTCAAACAAAATGGTATCGGGAAGGATTTCTTCTTGAAATGAGAGTTCTCGCTCCCTGAACAGCGTCATCGGCAATGCGGCCTGTGGCAGGTGGAAGCTTACCCGGCCCTCAGGGGTCAAGTTGACCAGTTGCACTTCTTCGCCGCCTTTCGGCTGCTCGATCTGCTGGTCGGGCGGCGCCATTTGGAAATAGCGTTCATCAAAATCCGGAGGCAGGAATGGGAAGATGTTGGCCACCCAGTTGTCGTCGTAGGTGCCGCCATATTCGATCCGGCCGGGCCAGCCGCGTCCCATGGGTCCGAAACTCATCGGCTTATAGTCCCCAAACGGGGAGCGTATGTCCTCGCCAATCACCTGTGTGTTGGGCAGACGCAAACCCGGGATCAGGTGCTGGTTCCTTGCGCGCGACCAGCCTGTTCCGACCGGGTTGTGCTTGTAGCTGGCTGCAAGCTTGTCCTCCGGATCCAGCCTGTCGACACCGCCCCAGGCAACATCATATGAAATCGGCAGTTTCAGGAAAGGTTGCGGTGCGGTCGCGGTGAAGACCGGCCCGATCGCGCGCCACTCGCGATGCCCGACCACTTCGAACAGCTTCGACCAGTTGCCGACCTTGATGCCTACCGGAACGCGCTCGGCTGGTGTGCCGTTTGGCGCATGGGCGCAGCCATTGACGATGACATCGCAGTGTGGCTTGCGGAACGCGAAATCGGTCTCCCAAAGCGTTGCCGAGAAACCGGGCACCCCGGTCTGCGTGTCGGCCATGACCAGCGGTATCTGTTTCGCCGATTTCAGCACCGGCCCGCCGGGCGTCGCGGGAAAGTCGAAGGTGCCTTTGACCACCACGACAATCCACTCATGGGCAGCCTTGTCCGTGCCCACGGTGAACTGATGGAGATAGCCCATCTGGTTCCAGATCTGCATCAACGGATCTCCCGGTTTGCGGCGAAGATCTGCTCCAAGGTCGGCTGAGGCGCCTGCGGATCGACATCGAAAATATCCGAACAGGCGATCCAAACGACCAAGTCGTCAACGACATCGTGATCTGGTTCGACATCCGGCACCGGCAGAGCGGACAACGTGGCGTCCAGTTCGTCCGGTGTTAGTTCGCCCCGTTGCGCGGCGAAGGCGGCTTCTTCGATATTTTCGAACCAGGCATCGGCATAGGCAAGCTTCAGCGGTGCATCGTCAAGGCGCACGACGACGCTCAGCGGAAATTGCCTGCCAACCCGATCGGCGCTCTTCAGGACGATGCCGGCCGAGGCGCCGAAGAAGATAGGCCCTGCCAGAAAGCGTAGCGACATGTCCTGCGGCCAGGCTTCGACCCCAAGCAGCGGCACGATATGCTGCGCCAGCCACCGGTCCCAAGAGCGCACGAAATCCGCCGGCAGCCGCCGCGTCACGAAATCGCCGGTGGCGGGCATCTTGCCGTAGAAGCCGGGCAGGATCAGATCTGCGGCGGACATGTGAATTTCTTGAACATTTCGAGCGTATATGGGTTCTCGACGCTGGCCGCCTTGAGCTCGAAATCGGCCCAAACGCCTTTCGTGCCGAGCCGCAGGCTGTAGACGTCGGTGAGCTTGGTCGCGGCGAAGCGGCCGCCGCGCAGCATTCTGAGCCAGGCCCAGCTGCCGGTCTCGTTGAGCATCACTTCGGGCGAGCCGTCGACCGGCTGGAAGGCGAGCGAGATCACGCCGGTTCCGTCCTTACCGGGCCATGTCATCGGCTGCGGCCTGCTGGCATTGTTGTAGTAGACGAGATTCTGGCCATCGAGGTTGAGCGTGACCCGCGCCACGTTGGGTGAGAGGTCCTTGGGTTCCAGCGTGAAGTTCATCACCGGGCCAGTGCCGCCTGGAAACAGGTCGTCGCGGATATGCCTGGCCTGCTCGAACGCTGCAAGCGCCGCCGGGTCGAGTCCGAAATCGGCCCGCCATTTCCATGGTTCGCTGGCGGTGTCGACATAGTTGATCAGGTGGTCGTTGATGAACGCATCGATCATGCCGGTGGGTCCGAACAGACGCTGAAAGTCGCGCACATTGACGTCCACCGCGCTGTCGGCGCTGAATGGATAGCGGTTGTTGAGCGCCGCCTGGCAGAAGGGGAGTATGTCGGCCCGCCAGATGGCGTTGAGCTCGTTGGTCACGGCCTTCTGCGACAAGCCGCTGGTGTCGCCGGCGATACCGCCGAGCCAGTCGTTGATCGGCGAGGGCAGGATCTGCGCCTGCCTGGCGACCGCGCCTGTCAGTTCGGCAAGGCCGCCCTGTTTCTTGATCGCATCCTGCGGGTTCGGATTGGCGGTGACCGTCTGCAGCACATTCGACAGCGCCGTCAGCGCCACTATCGCCGCGTCGAGCGCTGGCGGCTGGCCGTCGACCTGGGCGATGGTGCCTTTGAGCGGCTTGAAATGCTCGGCAACGAGGCTACCGGTCATGTCCACCTGGCTGGCGGATCCGGCGCGCGGCAGGAGCTTCGCGCCTGTGGTCACGACCTTGCCCAGCTTGCCGAGTTTGCTGAGCAGCTTCGAGCCCGTGCTGGCGGCAGCGCCGCCTTTGTTGCCTGCTGGCGCATCGTCGGAGCGGGTGAGGTCGGTCTCCTGCACCACTGTCGTCAACAGGCGCTTCAGCGCGGAGTCGGCGCTTGAAAGGTCCTTGAGGTTCTCACTGGCGATGTTGAGATCGGTAAGCGGGGCAAGCCGCATGTCACGCAGGAATGAGTCCCATTGCGCGATATAGTCGTCATAGTAAAGCTTCAAGATGTCCTGCGAGAGTGCTGAAACCGACGTCTCCGAATTCTCCGCGCAGCCACCGGCAAACACCGCGCGATCGAGGGCCGCCTGTCCCGCTACATCCTCGACCCGATCGAGGATCGCGTCGTGGAAGCCGGCATAGGTATAGGGGCCAGGAACACCGACGCGCAACGTCTTGTCGGAGCGGCGCGCGAACACTTTGGCGCCGTTCGGCCCAGCGAAATTGGCCGGCACCCATTCCTTGACGGCCGCCACTTCCGGGTCGGCCAGGAGCTGCCTGTAGGCGCGCTCGGGCAGCGAGATCGTGCACACCGTCTTCAGCGCCTCGGCGACCAGCTCCTTGTCCGGCCCGATATAGCTGTCATCGACGGCCATGCGGCGGATTGCGGCGAGCTGGTGCTCTTCGGCGTCGGCGGTGGGGAAGGGCGGAGCCGGCGCGAATTGCGGCAGGCTGTTCACCCACCAGTTCTGGACGAAATCGGTGTCCATCTGCGAAAGGCCGGTCATCATGCGGTAGGTCTTCAGCGCGCCAAGCATGAAATCCGGATCGCGGATCTGGCGCCACATAGTCGCCTCCAGCAGCGCGACCATATGCGGCTCCAGCATATTGCGCAGCGTATGGTCGTAGGTATCGGTCTGTGCCCGCACCAGCTCCGCCGAGGCGGTCGGGCCCAGCAGGTTATGGACGGCATCTGGCGGCGCCGTTCGGGCGGTCGCCACCGCGTCCATCGCCGCCAGCGCGCCATCCATGGTCGGCTGCTCGACCGCCGCCGGCGTGGCGGCGACTTGGGTGAGCGGCCCTTGCAGGGCTTCGAACTGGCCGGCCTGTTCGGTGATCGCATTGCGATTGTCGAGATAGGACCAAGTGAATAGTCCGCCCGCCAGCAAAGCCGCGAGTGCGCAGGCGGCGGCCGCCCCGCGCCAGATCCAGGCGCGGCGACGCTGCGCCAGCGGATCGAATGTGCCGAGGCCGGCCTCCTTGAAGATCACCTCGGTGAGAAGGTTCCTGAGGAAGAAGCTGCGCTTCTCGACGCGCGCCGCCGGCATGGCGCGGCGCGGTGGCAGGCCGAAGGACGACGACAGCGCCGCGGTCAGCCGGTCGATGGGAGCGCCTTCCTGTGTCGCCGATGTGAGGTAAAGGCCACGCAGCCAGGCTGCCTCCTCGTAGCGACTTTCGCCGAACATCGCCTCGATCAGTGTTTTGATCGGCTCGCCAAGGCTCGCCAGCTGCGCCGGAAAGCGGAAGATCTCGGCGCGGGAGCCAAGCTTGTCTTCATCTTCCAGGCGCGGTACCAGCCGCCGCTCCAGCTCGGTGGCAAGCCCGGCAAGTTCCGCCTGGATTGTTCCGGCGTCGACACGGGCGTCGAGCGGGAAAGTCGTCCCCCACACCTGCTCGCGCGCTGTCGTCGACAAGCCGCCGAAGAAGGTTTCGAAGCCTTTGATAAGGTCTGCCTTGGTCAGCATCAGGTAGACAGGCAGACGGATCTCCAGCCGATCGTTGAGCTCCGCCAGCCGGCGGCGGATCTTGCGCCCATGCGCCTTGATCGCTTCGTCGCCCTCCGAGAGCGCATCGATCGACAGCGCGACAATGACCCCGTTGAGCGCGCGGCGGCCGCGGTGCCTTTTCAAAAGGTCCAGGAAGCCCAGCCATTCAGCCGCGTCCACGTCCGGCTGGCTCTCCTGCTGAACGTAGCGGCCAGCAGTGTCGATCAGCACCGCGTTTTCGGAGAAGAACCAGTCACAATTGCGCGTGCCGCCGACGCCTTGCAAATCATCGGTGAGATCAATTGGAAAATTGAGGCCTGACTGCCGCAATGCCGTGGTCTTGCCGGTGGCCGGCGGCCCGACGATCACATACCAGGGCATCTCGCGCAGGAATTTTCTGCCGCCGAGCTTGCGGCGCTTGAGCTCGGCCATCACCTCGCCGAACTTGGCCCCAACGGCTGCAACGCTCTCCTCGCCGGGTGTGAGCTGTTTTTCGGCCACCGGTGCCGCGATCTCGGCGACAAACATGCGGTTGGCGCGGATGGCTCGCCGCTGCGCGAGGATCAGCCAGATCAGCCACAGGATGATCAGCCCCGCGATCATTGCGATGCGCACATTGTCGGATTCGAATGGCGCG
This sequence comes from Mesorhizobium sp. B3-2-1, assembly GCF_006439515.1. Taxonomy (NCBI): domain Bacteria; kingdom Pseudomonadati; phylum Pseudomonadota; class Alphaproteobacteria; order Hyphomicrobiales; family Phyllobacteriaceae; genus Mesorhizobium; species Mesorhizobium sp. B3-2-1. The sequence goes on from NZ_VFTI01000039.1 coordinate 51,634, forward strand.
TAAGGCCCGACCTTTACGATCGGGCCGAACACCCAGATCAACAGCGAAAGCAGCGTAATGCCGAGCAGCGTCCACAGGAAACGCGAGGTGATGACAGCCCAAAAGAAGCGCAGGATGAACATCTCAGAGCCTCTTCTCGACCAGGACCTCGACGCGCCGGTTGAGCGCGCGGCCCTCGCGCGTCGCGTTGTCGGCCACCGGATCGGTGTCGGCGCGGCCTTCGGAATGGATGTGCTCTTGCGGCACGCCAGCCTGAACCAGGAGGTCCGCTATGGTTTGGGCGCGCGCCTCCGAGAGCCGCTGGTTGCTCGCGAGTGGGTTGGACCGTTGCAGGCGCACATTGTCGGTATGGCCGATGATCGTGATGTTTCCGATCAGCTCCTTGTTGTCCACGATCACCTTGGCGATGGCGGCGATCAGCGGCTCATAGCCTTGGGACAGCGTCGGCCGCGAGGACTGGAACAGCTCGGGGTTGGAAGACTGGATGATCAGCTTGGCTAGCGAGACGCTCTCGGTGCCGCTGAGCGCGCCCTTGAGGTCGGCCGGCGCTTCGGCCTTGAACGCGGGCAACAGCGCGAAATCGACCGACTGTGGCGGTTCAGGTTCGGGCGCGTCCTGCTTGGGGGCGGCGCGGGTAACGTCGCCGCGTGAAGCCGGCGGCAGCGTGCGCACGAGTGCGGAGAGTTCAACCGCCTGGCTGCTCAAGCTCATCGACAGACCGATGTAAGCGGCGGCGGCGGCGGCAATTGCGGCAAGTGCCATCACCCAGATCGGGACGATGAAGCGCTGCGGCTCGTCCGAAGCGATCACGCCCTTCCAGTGCGGCGACAGCGGGGCGTCTTCGGCGTCGGCGTTACGCAGGAAGCGCGCCGCGGCGACGCGCACGGCGTTGAGCGACCGGTCGCCGGCGCGGCCAGGCACGCGATATTTGCCGCGGAAGCCGAGCGCCAGGCAATAATACTGAAGCTCCAGCATCTCGCGGTCGCGGTTCGGGTGACGCTCCAGCTCGTCAAGGCGGGTGAAAAACTGGGTGCCGGCATCGACGTCGCCACGCAGCATGACCACCAGCGGCTGGCGTGGCCAGGCGCTGGTGCCGCCCCAAGGCGTGTTCAACGCGAGGTCGTCGAGCAACGCCGCCACGGCCCAGGCCGCCTGGTCGGCGCGCTCCAGCGAGAAGCCCGCTACCATCGCGGCGTCGCGCGCCTGAACCAACTCGTCGAGCAGGCGCGTGCGCATCGCTTCCGGGTTCTCCGGCGCCAGCGCGCTTTCGAGCTCCGGCGCGAATTCGAGCAATGGCGCGAAGATATTGATGAGCGTGTTGGGATGGGCGCGCGCCATTTTGACCGGGATGCCCGGTGCCAGCGGCGCCATCGGCCGTGGCGCAGCCCCCGCCAGCCTGATCCGTGTGCGTTCGCGATCCTCCGACAGTCCGAAAGGATCATCCCGGCTCATGGCGTCACCTGTTCACTGAGTAGCAGTCGACCTGCGGCTCGCTCGGCAGGACACCGGAAACGCCGATGACGAAGCCGGGGGCGTCGAGCAACGAGGCCCAATGCTCGCTCTTCTGATCAAGCTCCAGGCACAGCCGGTCGCCATCGTAGGGAATCTCGCGTGGCTGCGAATGAAGCGGTTTCAGCGGAATGCCCGGCAGGCGGGACTTCCAAAGACCTTCGAACTGGTCAGCGGCGCCGACTGTCGCCTGGTTGACGAAGATCTTGCGCAGCGCGTCTTCCGACAGTTCCGATCCGACGCGGATGACGATGCGGCTGGCGACCAAGAGCTTCGGGTTGTCGATGCGCACTTTCCAGACATTGGTCGCGTGCCGCATGACCGGCAGCACGCGCGATTTCGGCTCGATGTAGCGCAGGCTCAGAATGAGCGAGCGCAAGGCGTCGGCCAGCGCCATATAGGCGGGGCCGGGCGCCATGTGATCGTAGGCCGGCAATTCGCCGAGCCGCCGCGAGCTCGAGCCGTAGGTTGCCATCTCGCCGGCCAGTCCGGCAAGTTCGAGATAGAGTTCGGCCGGATGAAAGACATCCTGCGCGAGCATATGGGCAAGCCGCGGGCGAGCGGCATTGGCGAGGTGCAGCATCAAAAGGTCTTCGACGCTGCGACCGGCGCCACCCATCACCATCTTGCCATGCGCTTCAGCGATCTGGTCGAGGCCGGTGACGACCTCCTGCAGCAATTGCCGGTACCAGTGGACTGCGCCGGTGATCAGCGTCGGCGGCAGGAACGTCTCATCGAGCGAGATGCCGCCGTCGGCGCGCACACCCTTTATGTCGGCGATCGGCAAGGCGGTATAACCGCCGACCGACTTGCCGGGCGCAAGCAGGGCGGCTTGCGGCCGCGCGATCTCGATCTCTTCCGGATCGGCGCCGCTCTGGACGGCGTCGCGCACCGAAACGATCTTGCCGTGGTAGCGCGCGCCCGTCGATGCCGCATGCGCCGGATCGAATCCGACGCCACCGGCTGGCTCAAGCGGCAATGCGACCAGCACCGGCCCGGCGCCGGTGTCCGCCGTGACCGGCAGCGGCTTGGGCGCATCCATCAGTTCCGGGATGGAGAAAGGCGTGCCGTCCGGGAAAATGCCCCGGGCGGACACGATCGAGACCTGGCCGGCATCGAGCAGCGACTGGTCGAGGGTCAGTTGCTGGAAGCCGAAAGTATGGAGCTGGCCGGCCTGCAATGCGCCGCGCACCATGCCCTCGAAGAACCGATCCTGCTGCTGGAAGTGCTGGGTCCTGAGAAACAGGCCCTCCGACCACAGCACCCTGTTTGCATCGCTCATGCCACTACTTTCTGCACACAACCATCCGCGGCCCCTGTCGCTAGGCGGAAATACCGCCCTTGCCGAGGCTGACATTGATGGTGAATTTCGACCCTGGCGATACCGACTTGGTCGTGCGCCAGTTGCGTCCGCCTGGCTCGCGGATCAGCGCCACGAAGCCGAGTGCCGTGGCGTTCGGCTCGACCGTGATGGTCTTGGCCGCCGTCTTGCCGGGCGCAACCGAGATCGTGTCGGAGCCGATGAGGTCGGCACCGAGCGTCGAGCTCGCGTCGCCCTGCAGCGCGAAATAGTCGGCCGAGTTGAACTTGCCGGTGCTGGCAAGCCGCATCACCAGGACCGTCACCGGCCTGTCGCCGCCGCCCGGTCCTGGATTCATGCCGGCGCTCCCCGTCACGTTGACCGAGATAACCGATGGTTTCGGCGGGCCGCTCTGGCAAGCCGCAAGCAGCCCGGTAGCGCCGAGGGCAACGACGAATTCGCGTCTGTCGATCATGTCCTACTCCTCCTCTTCATATGCGTCCCTGAAGTCTGCGCCGATCTCGCCCAGGAAACTCGATTCCGCGCTCTGGGCGATGTCGCGATGGCGTTTCTGGTAGAGCTCCCACAGCTTGGCATTACGTCCGCCGGACAGCAGATTGCCGATGGCGGAATTGGACTTGAGCTCTTCCTCGATCACGGCCGGATCGAAACGGTCGATCATGCGCCGAAGCGCGGCCTGAACGCCGCGCCAAGCGCGTACGTGATGCTGTGCAAGATCCTTTACCGCATCGTTGATCGCCGCCTCGCCGGATAGAAAGCCCGGACTGCGTTCCGAGATGATGGTGACGATGACATCGTCGGCCGTCGGCAGGAATTTAAGCGGGTTGACCTCGGAAGCGCCGACCACCGTCTGGGCGACGCGCGCGCTACCCTTCTCCTCGGCGCGCTTGCGCAGGAGTTGCATCAAGCCATCCAGCATCAGCCGGTATTCACGCCCGAATTTTTCCATTTCGGCGATCGAATCGCGGCCGGGAAAATCGGCCTCCTCGACGCCCATGCCGCGCAAGAATGCGGCACGAAGCGCCATATCGCTGGATGCGGGCTGCGCCGGGCGCGCCGGCCTGGGCGTTGGAGCGGCGCGTCGCGGCGGCGGTGGCTCGGCTGCCTGCACCGGCACATCCCAGGCATGCCCGGCGCGCGGCTTTTCAGCCTGATGCTGCACACGTCCTGCCGGGTCGGCTCCGTTGGCGAGAGGCGGGGTCGCCGCCGGCCCAAAGCTGAAATCGTCATCGAAGCTGGCCGGCTTTGCCGCATGCCCTGACGCATCGTTGCGCGAAGGCATTTCGCCGAACCCGAACGGATCTGGCTGACCTGGAGCAGCGACATCACCGGATTGCGACGTCGCCACCGGGTCGAGGCTGAACGGGTCGTCAAAGGCAGGCGAACTGCGTTGGCTCGATGCGCGATCATAAGCCCCCGGAACAGGCTGCTCGAACGGGTTCGGCAGGTCCGCCGGGCGTGGCGGGCGTGGTTCTTCCTCGACCTTGGCCGAGAAGAAGTCGTCGCCGCCGATGCTGGCAGGCGTTCGCACTCCCGGCGATGACGACGCAGGCGCGGGTTGGCTCGCGACAGGAACCGGGCCTACTGACGTCCGGTTCGCTTTGGATTGAACCTCGACATGGAACACATAGTCGCCCATGCGCAGCCGCATGCCGCTCTGCAGCCGCATCGACCTGCCAGGTCCTAGGGGGCTGTCGGAGTCATCGACGAACAATCCGCTGCTCGACGTGTCGGTAATGAAATAGCCATCCCGGTTGCCGCTGATCTTGCAATGCGCGCGCGAGACGAACATGTCCGGGTCGTCGATCTGCCAGCCAGCATCGGCGCTACGCCCGATCACCAGTTCGCCCTCGTCCAGTCGGCTCTGCCGGACCACTTGCGAGCGGGGGCCTTGTTCCAGCGTCAGCAGCAGGCTCATCAGGCAACCTCACGATTGCGTTGAATCAGTTTAGGAGCTGATTGGGCGTTGGTCCCGCGCCACCGTGACGA